>NZ_DKJS01000024.1:0-71143 GCF_002455205.1 Lysinibacillus sp. UBA6686
GGAAATCACCTTCATTTGACTTAGTAGTGTTCACAAAGAATCCTTTGACCATTTAGTTTTTCAACACTATGAAAGTCCAATAAACTTAATTTTAGTTTATTGGACTTTTACCTTTTTTGGATACAAGCAGTACTTGAAGGGTTATTTATTGACGATAGGGAAGAATCTCTGAGACTGTTACAAATTCATAGCCTTGCCCCTGTAAATAGGCAAGTACGGCATCCAGTCCATCCGCAGTTGATTGATGAATATCATGCATTAAAACAATGGCATTATTGTGTAGATTATTTTTTACATACGGTAATAGTTGCTGTGCATTACGATGCTTCCAGTCTAATGTGTCAATCGTCCATAGTACGACAGGAATTGGTATTTGCCCGTTAATAGCATCGTTTGTTGCCCCGTATGGAGGTCGAAATACAGTAGCATCTTGATTAATTGCTTTCTTTAGTTCTGCAGAAGTTGATGTGTACTGCTTCAATACCTGCTCTTGTGAAAGCTTTGTTAATACAGGATGGTTCCATGTATGGTTACCTATTTCATGACCACGAGCAAGTACATCCTTAGCAATATCAGGGTAATACTGTACACGACCACCAAGCATAAAGAAAGTAGCTTTTGCATGGTATTTATCAAGTGTATCTAATATTTGTTCAGTGACCTTTGGATGTGGACCATCGTCAAAAGTTAAGGCGATACGTTTCGTATTGGAATCACCTGTGTTAGTTGGTTTCGTAGGTTTTATAGTCTCCATAGCAATTTGAAAATCAGAGGCTAACAACGGGTTAATTAGCGAAAGAGGAAGCTTCACTATTGGTGCACCTGCTGCTCCACTAGCAATCTCGTACTCATCGAAATAGAATTGTAACGAATCCTCTACAATGGAGAAGCGATTGAAGTTAGACCATTTAGGCTCTGTTGCTTTTTCTAGCTCATCTGTAAAGAGATCATCCTTTAATTGAAGATTTTGCTGTAAATCTTTACGTACTTGAGCTGCCAATGAAGCTAAGTTGTTTTCATCGCCTTGCAGTAATGTTTTAATGGTAATTTGTTCGCCTGTTTCGTTATTGATGAAAAATGTCTTAGTTGATACCTCATGATTTGCCCCACCTAAGTACACCATTTTTGTTAGTACAAAGGAGTAATAGTGCTCACGATACGGGAATGTTTCTAAACTAATGTTAAGCTCGCCCATAGCCTCTTTGTTTTTATTTTTTTTCATTGATGACAAATAGGTTTCTTTTGAATCCGATATGTACTGTAAAACGGCTTCATTAAATGCTTTATTGTCAGTCTGTGGATAATGAATAGCAAAAGGTGTTTGTTTATCATTAGAAACGTCTGTTACAATACGTATACCTGGAAACGCAGAGCTTTCTGTGGATAAATTACTAGGTACTGATTCTGTCTCTTTTGAGGCACTAATTTTTTGAAACTTAAAGTCATCCTTCGATAGGATAATAACTAAAATAATAGTTGTTAATGTAATAATGAGGCCGATTAATAGAAAATCAATCATCGGGCCGCGTCTTCTTCTGCGTTCCGGCATTTTTATGGATACGCTCCTTTCCTAAATTATTTTTCTATACAATCAGACGTGTTAGCCATTGAAAAAGTTATACGAATCTACAAAGTTTTGCTATCAATTTATGGGAAATTTATTTTCATATAAAATCAATTTGCTTTAATCAGCATATTACAGCCAAAGTATAGAATTAATAATTGAAATTTCAGTTGAGTTTTTTTGGGCAGTTCGATACTATTGGCAAGGAACCTTTTGAAGGAGGCAGATAGCTGTAATGGTTTTACATGAAGCGGATAATGAATTTACGATTGACTGCTTATTGCTTGCAGGGCGTATTATGATTGAAAGTGGTGCAGAAACATACCGTGTGGAGGATACGATGCTACGCATGGCACATTCTCAAAATATGCTTGATGCGCAGTGTTATGCCACACCAACTGGGATCATTTTTTCGTTAGGCAAGACACAGCCAACGAGAATCACATCAATTTCCAATAGGATTACAGATTTACAAAAAATAGCCTTGGTAAATTCAGTATCTCGGAGACTCACATCTCACATGATAACATTAGAAGAGGCTTATGACGAGCTAAAGTCGATACAAAAAACAAATTATTTTTTACCAACCTATTTACAAGTCATAGCAGCGGCTCTTGCAAGTGGGTGTTTTCTTATTATGTTTAAGGGTGGATGGGCTGATTTTCCGATTGCTTGTTTAGCGGGGGGACTAGGCTTTTTAGTGCTTGTCATGATAAATAATTTAACCAAAGTAAAGTTTTTCTCAGAATTTACAGCATCACTCGTAATCGGCTTTGTTGCCTTCTTTGCAGTCAAGTATAGCTTCGGAACAGAGCTTGATAAAATTATCATTAGCTCTGTCATGCCACTTGTACCAGGTATATTGATTACAAATGCAGTGCGTGATTTAATGGCAGGTCATTTTATGTCAGGGATGGCAAAGGGGGCAGAGGCCTTTCTAACAGCCTTTGCCATTGGTGCAGCAATTGCTGTCACTCTAGCATTTTAGGAGGCGCACAATAGCATATGATGGATATTATCATTCAATTAGTTGTTAGTTTCTTTGCCACTGCTGGGATTGCTGTTATTTTTAATGTACCTAGAAAAACACTACTTCATTGCGGCCTTGTTGGAGTTATTGGCTGGATCATCTATTATCTTTTAACAGAAAAAGGAATGGATGTCGTCAACGCTTCTTTCTTCGGATCATTTGTCATTGCGATAGTTGCTCATTTATATGCGCGGCGCTTTAAAATGCCGATGATTATTTTTATAGTAGGTGGGATCATCCCATTAGTGCCAGGTGGTATGGCCTATAATGCCATGAGGAACGTTGTAGAGGATGATTACTTACAAGGTCTACAGTATGGGTTAAAAGCATTTTTAATTACAGGAGCTATCGTTATGGGTCTTGTTTTTGCAGAGGTATTTATGCAATTAATATTCAGGTCGATTCGTTCAAGTAAAGCAAAATTACAAAAAGTCTATAAAAAATAAAATAAAAGGAGGCTGCGTTTGAAAATTTCTCTAACGGAGCCCCTTTTATTTTTCTATTTTACAAGCAATGCTTCAATTTCCTCTGGAGTAGCAGGCTTACTAATATAATAGCCTTGGATAGCGTCACAGCCATAAGTAATTAATAGGTCTGCTTGCTCTGCTGTTTCAACACCCTCTGCTACAACCTTAAGTTCCATTGATTTTCCAAGCTGCACCATGCCGTGCATTAGCTTTTGTGTCTTTTCAGATTTTAGTAAGGAGCTTGTAAATGTTTTATCAATTTTTAATGTATCTATCGGTAAAATTTGCATGTATCTGAATGAGCCGTATCCAGTACCAAAGTCATCTAGAATAAAGGAAATTCCCTCGTTCTCTAGCTTACGCATTTGCTGAGTAATGAAGCTAGCAGCCTCTGCCTCTAGGGCAAACTTTTCTGTAATTTCAATTTGGATGAGACTGGCAGGGCAGCCCGTTTTAGTTAGCTTTTCCAGAATTGATTTTGCCATATTTTTATCACGGAATTCGCGAACGGAAGAGTTTATAGATACTTTCATGTCTAGGCCAGCTTTTTTCCAAATTAATGCCTGCTCGCAAGCTTTTTCTAGCATAAAGGAACCGATATTGTTAATGAGACCAGTTTCCTCAGCAATTGGAATAAGCTCATCAGGTGCTACAACACCGATTACCTCATCCTCCCAACGGACTAATGCCTCTACAGCTGTGATTTTACCAGAATAAACATCGATTTGGGGCTGATATAATACTTTCAAATTCTTTTGATCTAGAGCCTGGAGTAAACGTTTTTCAATTAAAGCTTTTCGATTTAATGCCTTATGAGTAGCTTTAGATAATGAGACAATTTTATCGCCGCCTGCCTCACGAACATTAGAAATAGTTGCTATAGATGCTTTCATTAGTTGAGAGAATGTTGTTTGATCTTCCGGGAATCTTGTAATACCACCGCTAATAGAAATCGGTACAGCAATATTGCTGCTATAAATTGGATGCTGCTGTAGATAGGACAGGAAACCTTGGATAAACCATTCACTTAAAGGTGTGATGACAACAAAATCATTTTCATTAATGCGTGCCATTGTACTATCTTGGAAATACATTTTTATACGGTTTGTAAATTCTACAATAAGGCTTTGATCGATTTGCTGATCATGTAGCTCTTTTAATGTATAAAATTTATCGATACTTAAATAGACAAAAGAAAAGTGTCTCTCATCCTCAATCATATTGGAAATTACTTTTTCAAGTCGATGTGCATTCATAAGACCTGTTTCGGTATCGATATAAGCAATTTTTTCCAATTGATGTTGGATAGTCTTTGATTTCGTGATATCCTTCTCGATTAACATAAATTGTTGTTCATTTGTTTCTAGGCTAAACGTTGGGATAGCTGTTAGAAGTACCCAATAAGATTGACCTGTTTTCGTAATTTTTTCAACCTCACCTTGCCACGTATGACCATTGTTTAAATTACGCCAAATAGTGTTTGTAATCTTTTCACTTGCTTCATTGTCAGGGAATAGCTGCCAAAATGTTTTGCCGATGACACGCTTTGGAGTCCACTGACTTGTCTTTAGAAATTCCGCATTACATTCTAAAATAAAACCATCATGATCAAGTGTAACGGTCATAAATGATGCGTCTAACCCTTGCTTTAAATTAATGAGAGTACCGCTATTTGACACAGAATTAATCATTAATTCCGGCAGCATAAATAACAGAAGAATATAAGGCTCTCCTTGCTCTATAAATGGTTTAGCAAGCAATGCTGTAGTGATCTTTTCATTTGTAAATGTGACTACTTGAACTTTATCAATATACGTACTTTCATCATTGTGTAAGATAGCCTGAAATGTCTCGTATGATAACTCACGTAGTAGATTTTCGTGTATGAATGGAGTAGTATTTCCTTTAATATCAGTCGCTGAAATACCAAATAGTTGTTCAGCAGGTTTTCCAAAAATAATTGCTTGTCCATTTTGATTCACGACAATTGCAGGAAAAGGAAGTGAATTTAAATAATGTTCATCAATCGTAAATGATTTATGCATATGACTCATGATTATTCGATCTCCTTGGGTAATCAATATATACTAATATTATAGTTAATTATCGGGAATTAGTCATTATGAATATATTTGTAAATATTTGATGAAGAAAAATATTAGGACTTTTCTAGTGAAATGCAAGAAAAGTTTTGAAGAAAAATAACATTTTTTAGTACGTATATAGGAAGCAGGAATTGTATGGAACGTTTAAAAGGAATAATATTTATCGTTACTGGCTCGATGTTATGGGGTGCAACCGGGCCTTTAATGGAATGGTTACTTAGCCATACACCACTAACAGTGACTTTTATGTTAACAATTCGTTTAACAGTTGCAGGTATACTTTTGCTTACATATTTATTGTTAACAGGAAAAGATATTTTCGGTATTTGGCAGCAAAAACTGTGGAGTAGACAGCTTATTATATTTGGTATCGCCGGAATGTTGGGTGTGCAGTTTGCCTTTGTGGCAGCAATTAATGCGAGTAATGCAGTATTAGCAACCCTATTACAGTTTTTAGCACCGATTTTTGTTGTTGCTTATGTCTCCCTTAGTTTAAAGAAATGGCCCCCTAAATATCAAGTGTTAGGGATTATTGGTACACTTATAGGTCTTTTTCTCCTACTAACGAACGCTTCATTTGACGCTTTATTAGTTAGTAATAAAGCCTTATTGTGGGGAGTAGCTGTTGGTCTAACGTTTGCCTTCTACACTTTGTATCCAGCCCGTCTGATGAAAGAGTGGAACGTTCTACTCGTTGTTGGCTGGGGAATGCTAATAGGAGGAGGAACATTGGGGATAATTGGCCGTGTATGGCAGTCAAATTTATGGCTTGTCTTCACTGATATAAAGATAGTTGGGTTAATGCTAGCACTCATATTCTTTGGAACAGTAGCTTTTGTGCTGTTTTTAAGTAGTATGAGATATATTACAGCAGTTGAAACTAGCGTACTATCTAGTATAGAGCCCTTAACAGCTATGGCTATTTCAGTCATTGTGTTTGGTACAACTTTAGGTTTTTGGCAATTAGTTGGTGTGTTTGTTATGCTTGTTTGTGTAACATGGCTTTCTGTAGCCGGAGAAAAAGCATAAAAGTATTATCTAGCCAGGTGTTTATTACTATTTTTAAAATTCGCAAAATTCCTATAAGTAACAAGGGGGAAGAATATGAAAGAAATTTTTTCCTATGTAAAGCCTTATAAATGGACAGCATTTATAGCGTTATGTTTAATGCTGTTAGAGTTATTTGTTGAGCTGGTACAGCCGCTTATTATGGCTAAAATCATAGATGAAGGAGTACGAGCTCAGAACCAGGGGATGATTTTACAATGGGGTGCTATATTATTAGCACTTTCCTTTGTAGCCTTTTTTGCTGGTGTCATTAACTCATATTTTTCATCACATACCGCACAAAGCTTTTCCTATGATTTACGAAATGCGATGTTTGAAAAAATTCAAGCATTTACATTAGCCACCTATCAAAAATTTTCAACAGCCTCACTAATTACAAGACTAACGAATGATGTAACACAGGTTCAAACCGTGCTTTTTATGAGCCTGCGAATTATGCTTCGGGCTCCGTTAGCTGTTATTGGTAGTATTGTAATGGCTTTTGTTGTCAATGCGAAACTTGCTTTATTTTTAGTAATTGGTGCACCCATAATCTTTATTTTTCTTATTTTTATGGTGACAAAGGGCGTGTCTTATTTTGGGCTTGTTCAAAAGAGGATAGATCGATTAAATCGTGTATTGCAAGAAAATCTACAGGCTATTCGGTTGGTTAAGGCTTATTTACGAGGTACCTATGAAGCCTCTCGTTTTGATAAGGTAGCTTCACGCTTAAAATTAGATACAGTTAGGGCTTTGCGTACTATGGAGTATATTATGCCTGTACTATTATTCATCATGAATATGAGCTTACTTGCCGTTTTGTGGTTTGGGACAAAGCAAATTGCTTCAGGTACAACACCACTTGGTGATATTGTGGCGATTGTCAATTATACAATGCGTATGACAGGTTCATTTTCAATGTTTGCCTTTATTATTATTTTTTATGCCCGTGCCAAGGCTTCAGCAGAGCGTATGGCAGAAGTTTTGTCTATTGAAAATGACACTGAGCAGTCATCATCTGTAGAAAGTCCTTCTAGCGGAAGGCATTTTGGCGAATTGGCCTTTGAAAACGTTAGCTTTATATATCCAGGTGGAGACTCTCCCGTATTAGCGAATGTAAGCTTTCATGTTAAATCAGGTGAAAAATTAGCCATAATGGGTGCTACAGGTGCAGGTAAATCAACATTATTACAGCTCATTCCTCGCTTTTATGATGTCACTGAGGGGAGAATCTTAGTAGAAGGTAAGGATATTCAGCATTGGGACTTACAAGAGCTAAGAGAAATTATTGGTTATGTCCCACAGCAATCCTTATTATTTACAGGTAACATTGCAGATAATGTTCGGTGGGGTGACACTGATGCTGAAATGGCTGCTGTGCGACAGGCAACAATGCAAGCACAAATACATGCTTCTGTAGAAGATTTTCCACAGGGATACGAAACAAGAGTTGGACAGAAGGGCGTTAATCTTTCAGGTGGCCAAAAACAAAGGCTATCTATTGCAAGAGCGTTATTACGAAAAGGTCATCTATTAATGCTGGATGATAGTACAAGTGCGCTTGATGTAAAAACGGAGCAGGCATTATGGGAGGCACTGAGCGAAGAACCAGCAACTATGCTCGTTGTTACTCAGAAAATACGTACGGCTAAAGGAGCGGATCGAATATTATTAATCGATGCAGGGAAAGTAGTGGCGTATGGTACGCATAATGAGCTACTACGAACTTCTGAGCTCTATAAAAAAATCGCAGTCTCCCAGCAGGAGGTAGAGAAATAATGGCATTTTTCCAGAAACCTTTTGGCTATGAGCCGATTTTGACAAAAGAGGATGTACAGCAGGTTGTCAAGAAAAAGAAGGGACCCCGTGCCACAGATTGGCGAAGTACATTGTTGCGTTTATGGAAAATTGTCGATGAACAACGTGTACTCTTAATAATTGTGCTTTTACTTGTTATGGTAAGTTCTATTTTAGCTCTTCTTGGACCATATATAATCGGAAAAATGATAGATATGTATGTAACGCATGGTGAGCTGGCAGGTTTAGGTAAGGGCATTATGCTGTTAATCGGCATTTATGCTCTCTTAGCTGTAGCGTTATTTTTACAAAATTACTGGATGATTGGTATTGCTCAGCAAACCATTTATAGACTGCGTACAAGTGTCTTTGCACATTTTCAAAGATTGCCTATTTCATTTTTTGATCGTCGACAACATGGAGAGTTAATGAGTCGGATGACAAATGATATAGAAGCGGTAAGTTCAACATTAAATAGTTCCTTTATACAGGTGTTTTCCAGTGTTTTAACGCTAACAGGTACTGTAATTATCATGCTAAGCTTAAGCCCTTTGCTAACTGTATTAACGATGACCATTATACCAATTATGTTTTGGTCAATGCGCTGGATTACACGAAGAACAGCTCCACTATTCAAACAACAGCAGGTGGCTATTGGTACGCTTAACGGTATGATTGAAGAGACAATTTCAGGTCAACGAATTGTGAAGGCATTCTCACAAGAGGACAGAATGATGAAGGAGTTTCGTGAGAAAAGCTTGCGATTAAAAACAACAGGCTTTTGGGCTCAGACATATTCGGGCTATATCCCAAAGGTCATGAATTTCTTAAACAATATGAGCTTTACAATTGTAGCTGGGATTGGGGGCGTACTTGCTCTTTATGGACACGTGTCAATTGGAGTCATTGTTATTTTTACTGAATACGCACGTCAGTTTACTCGCCCATTAAATGATCTAGCCAATCAGTTTAATACAGTTCTATCAGCAATTGCTGGTGCTGAACGTGTATTTGCATTACTGGATGAAAAGCCTGAAGTAGAAACTGCCTCAGCACAAAAGCATAAGTTATTAGGGCAGGTGAGTTTCCAACATGTCTATTTTAAATATGAGCTAGAAGAGGAAGCTTACACGTTAAAGAATGTTAATTTTAAAGTAGAGTCAGGCCAAACAGTAGCCCTTGTTGGAGCAACGGGTGCAGGAAAGACAACTATCTTACAGCTTATTGCTAGATTTTATGAGGTAACAAAGGGTGAGGTTTTATTTGATGGTGTAAACGTTCAACAAATAGAACGACAAGCATTGCGTTCTCAAATGGCCTTTGTGCTACAGGACCCATTTTTGTTTGAAGCGTCTGTACGAGAAAATATTCGCTATGGTCGATTAGATGCAAGCGATGAAGAAATAGTAGAGGCGGCAAAACGCGCAAATGCTCACGACTTTATCATTAAGCTAAAAAATGGCTACGACACTATTCTTGCCGCAGATGGTCGAGAAATTTCACAGGGACAAAAGCAGCTGCTGTCAATAGCTCGAGCATTAATTGCTGATCCTAAGATATTATTGCTGGATGAGGCTACAAGCAGTATTGATACTGTTACTGAGCTTGCCATTCAAGAGGCCCTAGACACGCTAATGCTGGGGCGCACAAGCTTTGTGATTGCTCATCGCTTAAATACTGTACACAATGCCGATATTGTACTCGTAATGCACAGGGGCGAATTAGTGGAAGCAGGTCCTCAACAACAATTAATTGACTCTGGTGGCATTTATGCGCAAATGTTACAATCTTCTTCATATCATCTTGAAGAATAGCGCTATTTTATCTTGCTTCTTCAGATTTTTACTATGCGAAAGAAAAAATGTTTTTGTAAACCGTCCGCTGAATATTGATAAAGCCCCTCTTGGGCAGATGCCACAGATTTTGGAGAAGAGCTTTTCGAGCACACTTGAAAAAAAATCAGACGCATTACACTTGTCGTGATTGATTCATAGGAAGGAGTGATCTCTCTTTGGGATTGCTCCTTTCTTAGGTTAAACATTAAGTTAGAAAAATAGAAAAAGAATCGTTTATAAGGCGAAAAAATCAAATGGAAGTAAAGAAATTTTCTAATTCAGAAATGTAA
This sequence comes from Lysinibacillus sp. UBA6686, assembly GCF_002455205.1. Lineage (NCBI taxonomy): Bacteria > Bacillati > Bacillota > Bacilli > Caryophanales > Bacillaceae > Lysinibacillus > Lysinibacillus sp. UBA6686. Next base: position 10,136 of record NZ_DKJS01000024.1, read on the forward strand.
TTTATTTGTATAAATGGTATAATTATAAGGAGGGTTGAAATATTGAATAAGAGCGCTTAGTATGAATATATATCTATAAATTATAGTAGTTTTCAGTTATTATAGTCATTAACGATTGTATAAATCCATTTATTTTCTTTATATTAATAGAAAAATAGTTGATTATTAGAAGTTACTATTATATTTTGTTGCAAGCTGATTTTCTTTCTTGCTACAATAGGGCAATAGTCTGATTCAAGAACGGAGTAAACGATGAATATTTCAGTGATGACGGTGTCTTTTCCGTTAGATGGGGAAACATTAAAAGAAGTAACTTTATTATGTGAAGAAGCAACCGTACATGATTATCGTGTATATGAAACTGCGCTGGGAGTTCCGATGGCGGGATCTTTTGAAACAAAGGGCTTTATGGTCCTTGCTTATGAAGATGATAAGGATGTGTTAGTAGGAGTAGCAAGTGCTGTAGACTTAATGGGACTACATACATATGAATGGTCCCTGGTAGTAACGCCTACGTATCGTCAAAAAGGAATCGGAACCGCTTTAGTGGAGGCTTTACAGGCTGGTCTTCAAGAGCGTGGAGCAGAGGGGCAATTGGCTGTAGTAATAGATGGATCACCCTTTGGTCATACGTTTATTGAGAATAAAGGCTTTACATATAGCTTTTCAGAGGCAACTTTAGAAACAAGAGCAGAATCAGTAAAGTTAAGCAAGGATGTCGAAATTACTCTATATGCAGGTGAGCAGGCAGAGTTAATTGCCATTTATAGTGAAGCATTTGGAGATTTACCAGAAGAGTCTGAAGAACTAATAGCCTTTAATATATCTACAAATGGCAGAAAGCTATGGCTAGCCCGCAAGGACGGTGAAGTTGTTGGAACAGTGACAACCGCTCAGGAAAATGAAATTCAATGGGTCACAGCATTGGCCGTTCATCCAAATTGTGAAGGGCAGGGCATTGGTACAGCAATGCTATCCTTTTCCAAGGACTATGCAAGTAAAATAGGAGCAAAATTTGTGATGCTTGATGTGGAAATTGATAATGGAAAAGCCCTTTCTGTTTATGAAAAGGCTGGCTTTATGAAGGCACAGCAAATCGATTATTATGTAAAGCATTAGAAAGAATGGTAAGGAGCAAAAGTAAAAAACTCCTTACTTTTTTTATATGAAAGAATTTAACACTGCTTTTTTATCATAAATACCTACTATCCTCATATAGTATTAATAACCCTATGAAAGGAGTCGTTACACGTGCGCATGCCAGCATTGCCTAAAAAGAAGTCTCCTCCAAAGGAAGCACCTAGCTCATGGTGGAAAGTTGTTAAAGCGTATTTAGCCCGAGGGAAGTTTTACCGTTTACCTCCTCGGAATTAATAAAAGAGCATTTTAAAAAGTCGCCCAAATAGCGACTTTTTATTACGAATGGGAATTTTAGCTTTCTAAAAGAAACGCTTCTTTTGCTGGACCGATTAAATAGAGTTCATGCATTGCTCGTGTAAGTGCCACATATAATAGCTTTCTGTCAAGTTTTGTATCATAGAAAGGTGTATCGAATGCTGCGACGATGACTGCATCAAATTCAAGACCCTTTGCTAAATGGCTTGGCACTACAAGTAATAATTCCTGATCAATGGAATCGTTTTCTGTTAGCAGTTGGGCATTTATTTCGTGGTCAGTTAAAGCTTTCTGCATTTTGAGCGCCTCTATTGACGTTTTACAAATTAACGCAATGGATCGATGTCCTTTCGTACGTATTGATTCAAAAATTGATTTAATTTTCAGAGCATCGAATGCATTTGCTTGTATGAAGGTTGGCGCATTGCCATGACGAACTACAGGCTCCACAAGAGGTAGCTGTTCTTCCATTTGTGCTAAAACCTTATTTGCGACCTCCATGATTTCAATGGTTGTACGGTAACTTTTTTGAAGTGTCCTAAAGCTTGCACGAGGAAATAACTGTTGGACAGGCTCCCAGGCAGTTAGTGAACGATAACTATGAATACCCTGGGCTAAATCACCTACCATTGTAAACATATCTGTCTCAAGTCCAGATTTTAAAGCAGCAAGCTGGAATAAACTATAGTCCTGCACTTCATCAATAAAAACCACCCGCATTTTCCATTCATCTGAAATACCCTTTAAGCGAGCCTGTAAATAATACAATGCGGCTAAATCTTCAAGAACCCAATGTTCCTTTAGATGAGCCTGTAAAAACTGCTGTTGTTCAAGGTAATGCCACTCCGGTGCAAGCTCTGCTAAAAGCTCAGGTTTTGTAAGTAGGGTACGATATAGTGTTTTTATATTATGTTTGGAGAAACGACGCATATAAACAGTTGCTGTGGATTTAGCCTCTTTTTCGATGGCGGGTATTCGTTCATCACGCTCATCAATAAACTTTGTTACGACACGACGACGTTTGTCATCATCTCGAATTCCATTTAAAGCTTTGCCAAGTGCTTCATCATATTTTTTATGCAACATATTTAAGACGGCTTGCTTCTTTTGGCGTACATGGCTAGCTAAAATCTTTTTAATATGATCAAGCCGTTTTTCAATAGGCATATAAGAAAATTCATATAAGAATAGCTTCTTTAGATGGGAGGCGCGCATAATACAATATTTTTCGATGAATACATCCTCAAATTGCTCAGCAATTTCCTGCTCAAGCTTTTGAACATAACGCTCTATAACATCACGATAATAGAGTGAGCCCTTCATCTCAGATATCCAAGCAGTGGACTGCTGTGATTCACCCGCGACAAGCCCTTCTAACTGCTCATTAGGGTTTTGAAGTTTTAGCTTAAGCTTAGTGGCAGCTAGGACATAATCCGAAAAGGTTGTTTGGCAAATTTTATCAACGCCAAGTTCTGGCAATACGTCACCAATATAATCGATAAATAGCTTATTTGGTGCTAATATCATGAGCTGTTCAGGGTTAAAATGCTCACCCATAGTATAGAGGAAGTAAGAGATTCGATGGAGAGCTATCGTTGTTTTTCCGCTACCAGCAGCACCCTGTACGATAATAGGCTGACGAAGATGTGCTCGAATAATGTCATTCTGTTCTTTTTGAATGGTTGAGACGATTTCAGTTAAACGCACATCTGCCTTACCAGCTAATGCTTCTTGCAGCAATTCATCATTGGTCGTTAAATCAATATCCCGAATATCAAGCAATTCACCATTTTCGATTTTATATTGACGCTTGGCAAATAGGTGACCTTTATGGATTTCCCCTCGAACATCATACTCCATATCACCAAGGCGCCCATCGTAATAGACGTTAGCAACTGGTGAACGCCAATCTACAATAATTGGCTCGTGTGTCTCTCGATGGAATAATGAGGTTTTGCCGATATAAAGAAACTCCTCTGGATCACCAGTCTTTTGAAAATGAATTCTGGCAAAATACGGTTTCTTTTGAACAGCCTCTAAGCCCTCTTTCTGGTTTCGAGCCATTTCAAAAAATCGGGCGTTGGCAAGGATATTTAAATAACTCAAACTAGAGTCTAAGTAATCAAGATCTGCCATTGATTTCCGAATATTTTCCTGAGCGGATTGCAAATCTCTTCTCGATTCACTTAAAATTTGTTGCATATAATTTTTAGTGAAGGTCAGCCATTCCACCTCAGCCTGAAAATCTGGATGTTGTGCAGTCATTTTTAGCACCTCCTAAGTACTTACAATTTCAAAGTAGATTATCATACTACTATATATAATATTTACCATCAAGTGAAAGCGAAATAGGCTAATTATGTTACTATTAGAATTAGAAGCAAGAAAAATTTTTCGAATATACAATTGGAAATTTTATCACATTAAAAGGTATCAAAGGGGGTTATAGGTTTGGATATTTTCGCACATAGAGGCGTTTCTGCATATTACCCTGAAAATACGGCTGCTGCATTTCGCGCAGCATCGAGGCTTCCTATTGCAGGTATCGAATTAGATGTACATGTAACAGCTGATGGCGAGCTAGTGGTCATTCATGATGAAACAATTGATCGGACATCCAATGGCTGTGGCTATGTAAAAGATTATACCTTACAGCAGTTGCGCGGATTTGATTTTGGTTCATGGTTTTCTGTGGAATTTGAAGGTGAAAGTATTCCAACTTTGAGTGAAATACTTGAACTATTTGCAGGTACAAATCATCGTATTAATATTGAGCTTAAGACAGATGTGATACCATATAACGGGATTGAAGCTCTTGTAATGAAGGTAGTCGCTGCACACCAAATGACGGAAAGAGTGATTATTTCCTCCTTTAATCATGAGTCAATACAAATTATCTCACTGATGGCACCCTATATTGAAACCGCAGCTTTATTTGCTGAAGTTTTAGTTGATTTTAACGGCTATGCTGCTAAAATTCCAGCAAACGCAATCCATGTTAGCTTACCAGCAGCATATTGTAAATCTGTTGATAAGGCTTTGCAGGAAGGAGCACTTGTACGGGTGTATACAGTGAATGATGTCGTGCAAGCTGAGCATTTACAGGGACTTGGTATAGGAGCAATATTTACAGATGATCCAGAGAAGATTATGGCTGGATTAAGTGGGCGGAAAAAGGCTTGAATGGGGGAGAGGGCGCTGATACATGAATATCAGCGCTCTAAATCCTAGCAAATTACCATTTCGCCCGATGCTCTTCGATACAGCCAAGCATCTGCCGAATGACAAGTGTTTCTCCATTGTCTAGTAAGACCGAACCGTCGTAATAGCCGAACATTTGATGTACCTCAGATTTTACAAGTCCCGCATTTGTTGTAGAAACTCGCTCGAAAAATGGGGAGAACGTTAGTGAAACTTGATTGGAAAATTTAGTTTTGACTTTCCAACGTTGCATATAATCCTCTTGATCATAATGGAACAATAAATCTTCATGAATTTTAGTCATTTTACCATCGACGAAAACAGCATTCTCTGTCATGCCAGTTCCATCGGTCCATTTTCCGCCTAAATTTAGACCAATACGTCTACCTCGAACACGTTGCGAAGCCATTCCCCAATTCCAAGTAGCCTCACGAGGCCAAATTCCTCGACCATAATCTAAAACCGCAAAGTTTTCCTCTGGAGAAAATGTATAGCGGCGAGTACCGATTGTCACAACACCTGAAGTAGGAAGTGTATGATGCTTTCCTGTAAATTGAAAGGTTTTACGGTTCCAAGGGATGACTACATTTAAGGTTTCATCTGTAGGTGGATGCTGAATGATAAGCTTTGCACGTAAAAGATCTCCATCAAAGTTTGGGATTGAAACAGATAGATGCGTTTCATTTTGGATATAGGTCATATCAATCATCATTTCACTATTTTTGAATGTTACTGATTCTAGCACTTGAGTAGGCATTTTTAGCTTTCCGCCCAATGGTATCGTTATCGTTTTTTCAAAGTAGCGCTGAGTTTCATATTCAAGGAAATAGACGAAGCAGACCGCTGCGTAGTCTAGATGACTGATAGTCGCAGAGAATAATATTTCATCACCGTAGACACACCAATAGTTCCATTTCTTTTTGCGCATGATATGGCCACTTAAATTGCTGTTTATAAGAGGCTTTCGTGCAAATCCAATGGCAGCTGGATTTAAATTACCCTTTTTATCGCATAAAAGAGTGGTTTGTAAAATCTCCTTTTCAGCATGCTGCTTCACATTCAACATCCCTTCTGGTCATAAAATAAAAGTCTAAACTTCGTTACCCTTATTGTAGCAAAAACTATCTTAAAATTGGAAAAGATAGTGTTAAATCAGACCTCTTTCATCAATTATGCGAATAAGGACCTAATTAATAGAAATCCCACTGTTTACATATCATGAACATAAGGAGGGAAGGCGTGGCGAACATGTATAACAGGCAGGCTGCTGTACAGTACGCAAATTTATGGTGGAACAGACGAAATCCGGCATTTCCAAACTTTACGGTTGATTGTACGAATTATATATCCCAATGCTTACTTGCTGGTGGAGCGCCAATGCGAGGAGCACCGAGTAGGGATAGAGGCTGGTGGATTCAACAGGGCAATTGGAGCTTTAGCTGGTCTGTTGCACATTCTTTGAGATGGTATTTGGAAGGTTCAAAAACCGGACTGAAGGGAAGAAGGGTTCAATCCGCTGAAGAATTGGATCTTGGGGATGTGATTTTTTATGATTTTCAGGGGGATGGGAGAATTGACCACTCTGTTATTGTGACAAGTATTCAGAATGGTGTTCCTTATGTGAATGCTCATACTTCAGATAGTATTAATCGACCATATTTTTATGAGGATTCTACAGCCTATACACCAAGCATGGCTTATTATTTCTACCATATTGATGATAGTTTTGCTTAAAAAGATAGCTGTTTTAAAGCTCATCATTTTGTGATAATGTGGAAGATAGAAGAGATCCATTATAATACGATGTAATGTTATAGAAGGAGATAGTATACTATGAGCGAACAATTTTTGTCTGTTAGGGATGCCATTATTCAGCGTCGTTCCATTAAAAAATTTAATGGGCAGCCAGTAGATCGTGAAGACCTATTGGAAATTATTGATGATGCAGTATGGGCACCCAATCATGGGAATCGAGAGCCATGGCGTTTAGTTGTTGCATGTGGTAAGGAGTTATTTATGCTTCACGATTTATTGCGTGATGTAACGGTACCCAAATGGCAAGAGCTTTCTAATGAGGACTTAACAAAGCAAATGACAAAATTCACATTAGCAGGTGGCTATGCTTTTATCATCGTTCCAGAGGATGCTCGTCAAAAAGAGCGTTTAGAAGATTACGCTGCAGCAAGTATCTTTATTCAAAACATTCAATTGCTAGCATGGGATAGAGGGATTGGTTCTTGCTGGAAAACACCTGCTTTCTTAGATCAACCAAAATTCCGAGAGGCTTTAAAAGTGCAGCCTGGTGAACGTGTCATTGCAATGCTGCAAGTTGGCTATTTTGATGAAGTTCCAAAAGGAAAAGAACGAAAAAAATCACAAGATATTGTGACAATTTTTGGCCAATAAAATCATAAAATCCCCTCGCTTATAGTGATGAGGGGATTTTGATTTGCTTAAAGTTATTTTTGTAATGCAGCCACTTCAAATAAATAATCGCTTAAAACGCGCAGTCCTTTATCGAAGTTTTCTAAATGGAAATGTTCATTTGGTGCATGGAAGTTTTCACTAGACAAACCAAAGCCCATTAATACGACTGGTAATTCTAAAATTTCATCAAAGGCAGCCACGATAGGGATTGATCCACCGCCACGTGTATAGGCAGTCGGGACTTTATAAACTTTTTCATATGATCGACCAGCAGCTTGGATGAATGGGTGGTCAAATGGTGTTAAGAATGGACGCCCTTTATCGAATTCAGAGATTGCCACTTCAACACCAGTTGGCTTATGTTTTTCAACATGCGCCTTTAACAGTGCTACAATTTCTTCGGGTTCTTGATTTGGCACAAGACGGCAAGTGATTTTAGCGCCAGCCTCAGCAGGAAGGACTGTTTTTATGCCCTCACCTGAGAACCCACCAAATACACCATTTACCTCTAATGTCGGACGTGCCCAAGTGCGCTCTAAATAAGAATAACCAGCCTCACCGAATAATTCCTTGACGCCAACCTCATCCTTCACTGACTCTTCATCGAAACCAAGCGCACGATATGCTTCACGTTCTTCTTCAGTTAATGGTAATACTTTATCATAGAAGCCTTCAACTTGAATTGTGCCATGCTCATCACGGAAGGATGCCAAAATTTCTGCTAATGCATGGATAGCATTTTGTACGCCCCCACCGTAAAGACCAGAATGCAAATCACCTTTAGCTCCACGAACATCAATTTGAATACCTGTTAAACCACGTAAACCATAGCATACTGCAGGCTTACCAGGACCATAAAGTCCAGTATCAGAAATTAAAATTAAATCTGCCGCTAATTTTTCTTTATGCTCTTCTACAAAGGCAGGTAGATTAGGGCTTCCGATTTCTTCTTCGCCCTCATAAATAAATTTAACATTGACCGGTAAAGCCCCTGTAGTTGCAAATAATGCTTCAATCATTTTTAAGTGCATAAAGACTTGCCCTTTATCATCACTGGCACCACGAGCAAATAACTTATTATCACGAATTGTAGGATCAAACGGCTTACTATCCCATAAATTTAATGGGTCAACAGGCTGTACATCATAATGACCATAAAACAGAATAGTCGGTTTGCCTTCAGCATGAAGCCAATCAGCATAAACAACAGGGTGTCCAGCAGTTTGAGTGATAGAGATATTTTCAAGATTTAACTTTTCAAATGCATTAGCCAGCCATTGTGCAGCATTTTGAATATCTCCTTTATGCTCGGATAGAGAGCTAATACTAGGTATACGTAAAAATTCCTTTAATTCATTCAAATGCTCCTCACGATGTTCTGCGAAGTAGGCATCTAATTGCTGTAAATTTGTCATCTAACATCCCTCTTTCTAATTATTTCGATAATAGAAATAGTATAGCATAATTTTTTTACAGGAATGATAATATTGGATTAGTAAAACGTGATAAAGTGGGAGGTACATCAGGTTTTTGCAATATCATTTACAGTATAGCGAACGTTCTCAAGAAAGCACACAGTCGGACCGGAGATTAATCCCTCGTTGTGCAGAAGAGCTCAACATATTAAAATTTGAATGTTTAAGAAGTACTAGTTTTTATAGATTATTTTTGATCAAGCTTTATTAAGTAGTATGGAGTAAGCTGTTTAATAAGATGGTAAATATTGATTTCATTAACAATTAAATTTCAGAAAGGGGTCACTTTTTATGTCTAAAATGGTTAATATGCTTTCTATATTATGGCTCCTCAAAACAAGGAAACAATTGACTGCTAAGGAGCTAGCAAAGGAGTTAGAAATCAGTATTCGTACGGTGTATCGCTATATTGATGCATTGTGCGCAAGTGGAGTACCAATCATTGCAGATGCAGGACATAATGGTGGGTACAGTTTATTGAATGAGTTTACAAAGGTACCTTTATTTTTTAACCTAGATGAGCAGAAGGCGCTTGTTCATGCTGCAAAATTTGCAATAGATGCAGGGTATCCCTTTAGTGAAACGTTAGATGAAGCCATTTCTAAGTTAAAAATGTATACAAACGAGGAACAATTAAATCATATCAATCGCCATTTAAGGGGATTTGAAGTCATCCATCCTACTATTGAATCGTCTTTAAAATCAATTCTTCAAGAATTAGAAATTGCTGTTGCAGAAAGTTATCGATTAGTTATTGTTTATCACAAAGAAAGGGGAATTGAACCACAATCACGCCACATTGATCCTTATGGTCTTGTTTATTGGAAAGGGAAGTGGTATACGGTTGCTTACTGCCATCTACGTGAAGAAATTCGAAGTTTTCGAATCGACCGTATTCAATCATTATCCAGAACAGATAAAAAATTTGACCGGCCTTTGGAATTTTCAGCACGTTCTTTCTTTTTAAAAGGCCTTTTACCTGATTCAAACCAACACGAAAAACTTATTAAAGTCCGTATCAAAGGCAATGCACATGCACTTGATGATTTATGCCAGCATTGGTTATTTAATCATGCTTTGATAGAACGGAAAAACGACCAAGCTCTGTTTAAGGTTGATAAAGAGTCTATTCATAGCTTTGTCCCTCACTACCTTCTCTCCTATGGTAAATCTATTACCATATTAGAGCCAACTTTATTACAAGAAAAATTGGCAACGATCAGCTTTGAATTATTCAATCATTATCAAAATACTTCACTTCACTGACCGTACTTGTCAGTGAAGTTTTATTATCATGTACATGTTCAGAATTTTTTTAGGAGGCATATAAATTTATGAAGGATTTGAAATATCAATTTTATATTGCAGGTACGCCAGAGGAAGTTTGGAAGGCACTTATCTCTCCTGAGGGTACAAAACAAATTTATTATGGGTCCATCATTAAATCTACGTTTCAAGTGGGTGATCTCTTGGAGTATGTTGGTCCTGGAGTAGATGGGGATGAGACGGTGCATGTCTACGGAAAAGTATTAGAATATGAACCAAATCAGTTACTCCGATTTACTCATTATCCTGGAAAGTCTTATGTAAAAGATAATGATGCATTTGAATCAAGAATTTCTTATATTTTAGAACCAAGTGGCTCATGCACGAAATTGACACTTATTCATGACCAATGGAAAGAAGGCGATTCCACTTATAAGAACAGTGACAAGGCTTGGTGGATGATTTTAAGTAATACAAAGACTTTGGTAGAAACAGGAGGCACTCTAGACTTTGGTGAAGGTTCATAGTTGTCACAAATAAGTTAACAGAAAGGGAGTAGTAGAGCATACCCCTTCATTAATTTATATTTGAGAAAAACATAATCATGGTGCACAAAACTAGAGAATAATCCACTTTGATTTTCAAAATGGATTATTCTTAAATCATGTACTTTGCTTTGCAATCTAAGCATTTATTTATGAAGGATATACTGGATTCGTAACACATATTAATGTTTTAAAGTAAACTTCACACTTAAAATTTTACATATTAGGCTCTTTCTCAGAGAGCTCTTGAAGAAGCATTTTAATATTTTCAACTAAAGATGCTGGGGCTTTTTTTATTGATCCTGTGTCAAACGGTGGCTGGGGATCATATTCCAAAATTAATTGAACCCCTTTACTAAGATCCTCTCCAAATTCCCAGGCAACTAATTGAAGAGCCATATCAATACCTGAAGAGATTCCTGCTGCAGTTACTATTTTGCCCTGACGAACAACTCTTTCTTCTGTTGGAATTGCACCAAGCGATTGAAGGATGTCAAAAGAGCCCCAATGACTAGTTGCCTCAACATCATTTAGTAACCCAGCTGCACCTAAAATCAGAGAACCATTACATACAGATGTTGTCCATTTAGAAGTCTCGTGCATTTTACGAATCCAGTTTAATGTTTCTTCGTCATTCATTGGATTTTTGTAGTTAGGTGGGCTACAGCCAGGAACGACAAGAATATCAGCAGATGTAATTTCCGAAAAACTATAATCGGCATGTAAATAACCCATTTTAGAATCAAGCTTTATAATTCCTTTTTCTTTAGCAACAAATTTCACATTACATTGCTGTGTACCCGCAAATACCTCATAAGGTCCAATGGCATCTAATGCTGTAATTCCATCGTATAGCATAATTGTAACTTCCATCATTTATCTCTCCTCAAAGATTAATTCAGACCGAACCGTCCGGTCTGAATTAATCTTATATGTTCTTACTAATATTATCAATCTAATAATTGTTACATTTCCGTGGAGAATAAAAAAAGAACCAAAAGGAATTGAGTTTTAGACCTCTTGATTCTTAATTGAGTAGGTTTGTAGGAGTATTTTTATATGTCGGATACTATGAAGCATATGTTCATTATTTAAAGATAAACGACTTGCCATTATAGAGCCCTCTAAAGTAGAAAATAAAAAAGAGGCTAAAGAATATGAATCTATATCTTGGCAAAATTCCTGTGAGCTAATTCCTTCCTCAATAATAGATTGTATAAAAAGTAATGTTTGGTTATGGGCTTTTGCAGCCAACTCATGAAGTTCTTGGAAGCTATCATCACTTTCAATAGCCGTATTAAGAAGGGGGCATCCACCATCTACCGGGGGATTATAAACAGCGTCTTGATATATTTCAAACATAGCTATTAATTTATCTGTCGCCGAAGCTTTAAATTGTGTTGCTTTAAAATAATGCTCCCATATAATTTCCATAGAATGATTAAAAGAAGCAATAGCAATTTCATTTTTGTTTTCAAAACGTCTATATATGGCTCCCTTTGGTAATCCAGTTGCATTCATAATATCTTGTATAGAAGTTAGATTGTAGCCTTGTTTATTAAACAATTTAAGTGATGTTTGGATAATCAAATCGCGAGTTATGTCTTCCTTCATTATTAATTGTCCTCCATTACACACTGATAATTAAACAGTATAGCATAATGTTATCGGAGAATCTGATACTTCAACATAATAGAAATAAAATAAGGCCAGATTCCTGATAAGATTCCAGAGTCAGACCCTGTGTTTAATTAATGTGCTGTTTACCTAGTTCTTTTTTAGAGCTTCCAGTTGTTTCTGAAGCGTAATCTGCCAGATGTAACAGGATGGATGGAGTTTACCCGTAACGAGAAATGTAGTAGTTTAATGTCAAGCTAAAAGCAAAGAATCGTACGCAGATTGTTGTCGCTACTTTTCGCTAAGGGCTGTTAAATTAGTTAGAGGTTCTCACGTAGATATAAGCAGTAGTGAAATGGTTAAATCCACGTGAGTGTGTTTTCCTGTACTTGCTAACTTAATTCAAATTTAAGGCTTTTCGTATTATTTTTCCTTTTAATTTAGATTGAATATTGTTTTTTTCAATGACTAAACTATTTAAATCTATAGGAGCATGTGTTAATAGCTCATATCCATCATTTGTTATTAAGATTGTATCTGAATGCCTATAGCCACCTTTTCCCTCGATATAAATGCCAGGTTCAATGGTAATAATCATATTTTCTCGTAAAATTTCAGTGCTTCCCTCAGCAATAAATGGACCCTCGTGGTTACTTAAACCTATCCCATGTCCTGTTCTATGAAGCATATTTTTTTTCAATCCATAACGATCAAAATATTTTCTGGCTTCTGAGTCTATATCTGAAGCTCTAACGCCTGGCTTCACTATTTTTAATGATTGCTCCCTGGCTTGCACCATATGGTGAAATAGTTCTTGTTCATCCTTTGAGGGCTGGGCTAGAAAAAAAGTGCGCTCGCATTCTGAGGCATAGCCATTTATTCGAAAGTAAGCCATGGAGACCTGGGGACCTTCACCTAATTTATCAGTTATTGATGGGATACTATGTGGCATTGAACTTAATGGAGCTGGCCACACAATTGAGGTAAGTGAAGTAGTAATCGGATCAAATTGTTGTGAACGAATTAATTGCTTTTGCACACCATTGGAAATGGAGAAGGATTCGACAACTCCCGCCCCTTTATAAGAGGTCTCTAGTATTTTCTCAATTGCCATATCAGATTGTTTTGCACTAAATCTTATTTTTTCTAGTTCGTAGATACTTTTGACTTGACGCTGTTCTGCAACCAGATGTCCTGCCCATAGATTTTTTGTATCGATATTTAAATAGATTTCTGCTTTAACATTCATCTCAATACCTGTATGATGATAATTTTTTAGTAGCCGTTGCAAAATATCGAACCAATTGCTTCCGTTGGGTGAGGGATAATCCCAATAGGCAACGATTTCACAATCTAGCAGTCCTTTATAAACATGCGCTTCCTCTAATTTAGGAACTAGTAAGACAGGCTTTCTATCTAATGAAATAATAATGAAAAATGGGCGTTCTTCAGGCTTAAAGGTGATATTTGTAAAATACCAAATATCTTCCTCAACTGTGATAATGTATGAATCTAAAGAGTGTTTTTCCATTGTATTTTGTAATCGTTTAATGCGCATCATTAATTCTTTTGCTAACACTAAAATTACCTCCCTAAAAACTTCAACGTGATTTTCCTTGATTGTAAATAATTTAAACCATTCTGAGAAATACATAGAATAGATTGTTTTAATACTTATAGGGTATTACGATATGGGGGAGGAGGCATGATAGTGGAGCTTAGACATATAAGGTATTTTATTGTACTTGCAGAAGAATTAAATTTTAGTCGTGCAGCAGAACGTTTACATATCTCTCAACCACCTCTTAGTAGACAAATTAAGGAATTGGAGGAGGAGATAGGTGCACGCTTGTTTCATCGAACAAAACGCTATGTTGCCTTAACGAACGCAGGGGAAGTATTTCTGAAAAAAGCCTATCAAATACTTGATCAGGTCGATCAAGCCTGTACTGCAGCTAGAGCAATGGAAAGTAAAGAAGAATTGGTAATTGGCTTTACTGGTACAGCTCAGGATATTGTGCCAGCCATTCATACGTATACTGATTTATATCCTTCTGTTTCGATTGTATTACAGCAAATGACAACAGCTGAGCAGATAAAAGCATTACATGAAAAGAAAATAGATATCGGATTAGTTACTTCACCAATTCATAATGAAGAAATAAAAACTGAATTTTTAAAACGATGTCCTTTTATGCTGGTTATGCCTAAATCTCACCCTTTAGCTTTTAAACCCTCACTATATATGCATGAATTAGAACAAGAATCATTTATTATGACCACTAGATCTGCTGGTGCATTGTATTATGATAGGTTTATTGAAATTTTTCAAAATGCAGGATTTAAGCCGAATATTACGATACATGCTCATGATCTTCATACTGTGTTGACGTTGGTTTCTGCTGGTTTGGGCATTACCTTAACACCATCAACTATCCAACCATATAGTGAAGTGATTTCCAAAAAAGTGGAGGATCTTACACTCTCAATCGAAATATTTGTTGCATGGAGACAACAAAATCAAGCCGTTGCACTAAAAAAATTCCTCTCATTTTTAACAAAGTATATTGTAATGTAGAGGCATAATTCATAAATGAAACTGCTCATGTGCTATTAAGGTATGGCAGTTTCATTTTATTTCTACAAAATAACAGAAAAATAAAAATACTGATTTACGAATACTATTGAAACTAAAGTAAAAAATAGGGAAGAATGGCATGATAAAACGGTTATTTAGGGATAAGAAATATAGTAGTAAAACAATTTTTACGAATATTACAAGTGATAGTATCTAAGCTTACATGATTGTAATGAAATTGAAAGCCAATACGATAGAGTGTAATACATTATTTTGCGAGAATGTGTATAGAAGCAAGAACAAGAAGCGGAGGAATACACAATGAATGAAAAATTAGAAGGCGTATATGAGGAATTTAATCGTTACATATACCATTTATGTTTAAAACTTACTCGCAATAATGTAGAAGCTGAAGATTTAATGCAAGAAGTTTGGGTAAAGGTTGTTCGCTATGAGGATAGCGTGGCCGAGGTGGAACATATTAAAGCTTGGCTGACAACAATCACGATGAATACATTTAGAGATCGCTACCGCAAAAAAGTACGACGTAGTAAATACATGATGAACCAACCTGAAACATTAGACGTTCCGATTTTAGATTTGGTTCCCAACAATGATATTTCAACTGAAGAAAAAATTGAAAAAGATATCGTTACAAAATTAGTACAGGATAAAATGGAGCAATTAGATGCAATCTATCGAAAAACGTTATGGTATTTCTACATAGACCAATATTCACTTGCTGAAATTTCTACAATTATGAAAGTTTCCATTGGAACTGTAAAATCTCGTTTATTCCGTGCTAAAGCTCGTTTAAAAGAAATGCTAATGTCTGATGTATCAATTGTAGAAGCTGTGCTGCCAGCATAATAGTATGAATTGGCCGCAAAGCGCAATTACTTAGACGGAAGTATTCGAACGGCTAAATTAAAAAGGGATGCATTGCAAAAATGATTTTGCGATGCATCCTTTTTATATTTTATAAATTTGATAAAGGTCATTCCTGTCGATTTGGATCAAACTCAAGTAAGCATTTAGCAAAAATATCACGTAGCGTTTGAACCTCCTCAGCTGAGAGCATACCGAACATATTGTTGATAATTTCACTTACTTGTTGGCGGGATTCCTTTAAAATATTTTCGCCTTCCGTAGTAATTACTAATTGTGAGGCTCGTCTATCTGTAGCGTGCTGTGTTTTTTCAATAAAGCCAGCATTAATTAGCTTACTTGTTAAAACAGTGACACCACCTGTCGTCACTTTTAAGCGATCAGCAATGGCAGAAGGGCGTTTTGGACCCTCCTGCGATAAATAGTCTAAAATTAAAATATGGGATTTTGAAAAGCCGAGTACATTATGATTATTCCACTCGTTCGCCCACTTACGCTCAATGGAAAATACAACTTCAAACAACGAGGTAATGGCTTTCTGTTTTTCTTGATCCATATAGGTCATCTCCAAAACTGTTTTAACTTTCTTGTGCCAATCTTGTCATCGCATTTAATTCGTAAGCACGTACTTTACGTGGAATAAAACGACGGATGTCCATTTCATTGTACCCAACTTGAATACGTTTTTCATCAATTATGATTGGGCTACGTAGCATTCTTGGATGAGCTTGGATAATAGCAAATAGCTCTTGAATTGAAAGTTGATCAATATCAATATTTAAATTTTTAAAATCATTTGAGTTTGTTGCAATAATTTCGTCTGTTCCATCTTCTGTCATACTTAAAATTTCTTTGAACTCTGCAAGTGTTAGTGGATGTGAAGTAATACGTTTTTCTTTATATTCAATATTGTGATCTTTTAACCATTTAAGTGCTTTTCTGGATGAAGAACAGCTCGCTTGTGAGTAAATTGTAACTGTCATTCTTCATTCCTCGCTTTCTTTTTTAGATTATATTTTATAAATATCTTATTAGTAAGTTAAATAGGTTATACATATATCTTACTAGTAAGCTATATATAAATCAATAGTTAATTAAAAAAACTTCATAGAAAAAGGCTATTTTTTTCAACTATATTAAAGTATACGCAGAAAAGAACGAAAAGTTTCGTAAATTCAGCTTACAATGATGTAAGTTTATCCAATACACATATATGAAGATTATAGAATGTAGAAAGTAAATCTAATAGATAGCACGATAGTCTGATTTAAAGGAAGTGCTATAGTTGCTATTCCACTGATTATATTATGATGAAATATTGGGGTTTATGCATAAAAAATATATCAATTTGGATTTTTAGGATTGAGACGTTGTGGTAATAGGGAAGTGCTCAGGTAGGCAGAGTAACCGCTCGGGTAGCCGAAGAAAGCGCTCAGGTAAGCGGAAGATTAGCTCAGGTGGGGGAGAAAGTCGCTCAGGTAGGTAGGGGAACCGCTCGGGTAGCCGAAGAAACTGCTCAGGTAAGCGTAAGATTAGCTCGGGTGAGAGTAAGTCGCTCAGGTAGGCAGAGTAACCGCTCGGGTAGCCGAAGAAACTGCTCAGGTAAGCCGCTCAACAACTTCTCAATCAAATAAAAGAGGCAGTCCCAAGCGATAGGTACATCACACTGGAATTGCCCCAATTTAAATTAGCTTTGTTGTCCTGAAGTAAACCAATCTTGGACGTTCCATACTTTAGTTGCGAGACCTTCATAAAAATCAGGCTCATGGCTAACGAGTACGATTGTCCCTTTAAAGTCTTTCATGGCACGTTTTAATTCGTCTTTTGCATCAACATCTAAGTGGTTTGTTGGTTCGTCAAATACTAGCCAGTTTGCTTCTTCCATCATTAGCTTACATAAGCGTACTTTGGCTTGCTCACCACCAGATAAAGAGTTCAGTGGGCGTGTAATATGCTCCGTTTTTAGTCCAGCGCGTGCTAATGCTGCTCGCACCTGGGCTTGCTCCATTGAAGGGAAGGCATTCCAAACATCATCGATTGGTGTAATTTTATCAGCCTTTACCTCCTGTTCAAAGTAAGAAGGATAAAGGTAATCCCCACGAACTACCTTTCCATCAAGTGGATTGATTTTACCAAGCATTGTTTTTAACAATGTAGATTTCCCTACACCATTCATCCCGACAAGCGCGATTTTTTCACCGCGCTCAATATTGAAAGTTAGTGGGGGAAGTAATGGCTTTTCCTTGTCATAGCCAATCACTAGGTTTTCAGCCTCCACCACATAGCGACTTGAGGAACGTGCCTCTTTAAAGCCGAATTCAGGTTTTACTGCAGTTTCAGGACGATCAATACGTTCTAAACGATCGAGCTGTTTTGCACGAGATTTTGCACGACCTGTCGTTGAATAGCGTGCTTTATTTTTTGCAATGAAATCCTCTTGTTTTTTAATGAACTCTTGCTGCTTTTCATAAGCCTCAATATGCTGACGTTTATTAATTTCAGCAAGCTCTAGAAATTTTTCGTAGGTTGCTGTATAGCGAGTTAATTTTGAAAATTCTAGCTGGAAAATTACATCAACCGTTTCATTCATAAACTCAGTATCGTGCGAAATTAATAAGAATGCATGTGGATAATTCTTTAAATAGATTTTCAACCATGAAATATGCTCTTCATCCAAATAGTTCGTCGGCTCGTCTAATAATAAAACTTTGGGCTTTTCTAATAAAAGCTTTGCTAGTAAAACCTTTGTACGTTGTCCACCAGAAAGAGCCGCCACATCACGCTCTAATCCGATGGCGTCAAGACCTAGGCCTCGTGCAACCTCTTCAATTTTCATATCAAGTGTATAAAAATCACCTGCGTCAAGAGCATCCTGTACCTCAGCCATTTGCTCTAATAACACTTCTAATTCTTCCGGTGTTGCGTAAGCCATTTTTCCTGTAATGTCATTTAGTTCTTCTTCTTTTTTATATAAAGGAAGAAAGGCATCACGTAATACATCGCGCATAGTACGTCCAGCCGTCAGAACAGTATGCTGATCTAAATAACCATAATGGGTTCCTGGTAGCCATTCTACCTTGCCAGTATCGTGAATTGTTTGCCCCGTAATGATACCCATTAATGTAGACTTACCAACACCGTTTGCTCCTACAAGTCCAATATGATCCCCTTCTACTAAGCGAAAGGATACATCCTTAAAGAGAGTACGGTCACCGAATGAATGACCTAAATTTTCAACTGTTAATATTGCCATATATGTTCCTCCAACTATTTATCCTGTTTATTTCTTAAAGTTCTGCTAATTGTTTATTTAACTCTGCTAGTTTTGTTTCCATATTCGCAAGGCGTTGCTCTGCTTTTGCCACCTGATCATTATGACCAGTGGATTCAAGCTTTTCAATGTCACCCTGTAAATTTATATAGTCCATTTTTAGTTCTTTAATTTGGTATTCAATATCGCTTTTTGTTGGCATGATGATTGCTCCTTTTACATATTTGTATTGCGAATGCGTATAAAAGCGATGGAGGCTTTTCCCATCCCCCACCGCTTATTCGTTAAAATCAATTGGGTACGTATCATGTTTGACATCACAAATGCTATACCAGCACATAAGTGAAAAATTCTAATATATTGTATCATATTCACCTTCAAAGTAGCACTAAGTTGAAGCGATATTATGTCGATCGTAGGCGAAGTCTAATAGCATGGAATGCAATGTTTCATTGTTACTGACTAGATTGAGTTGTCGTTGCTTTTTGACAGCTCTTTCACTTCGGGCTTCATGTAATAGGAACTCCATGACAGCATTTTGAATTTGTGATTGCTTCATTTTGCGGCCAAGACCAAGATGAATAAAGCCATTCTGTTCGCGAGGAAATGCATGCAGAAGTTCGGCCTCTGTCTGTGCAAGGGTAATACAAGGAACGCCATACGAGGCGATTTTATAAGGTGTGTAATTGGCATTACAAATAATAACGTCAGCCTTTGGTAGTAGTTTTAGGAGTGCATTTTTATCACGAAGGATAGCTGTGTTGCGACGACTGAGCACCATCATTTGCAAATCCTCGATTGCATGTCGATAGCTATCATCAATCATCACGGTAATTTGTAGTGGAATTTGTAGCTGTGTTAAGTGTCGAAGAGTGCGGTAGGTAAGGTTATGCTCGTCCCCATCCTCAAAGGCAACAACGATATGAGGTGGGTCTTCAGGCGTTTTACTTTCTGGAATATCGTTGAAACTCTGATATGCTTCAGGTACTGCATAAACAAAGCTGCCACCTATATAATGTGATGGTAAGTAATCTCTTACTTCTGGATAGAGTGCTAGTAAAACACAATCGCAGGCTTGACCACCATCACCAAAATCATCAAAGTGAATTATAGTTTTGCAGTATGGACGTAAATTCTCTACTTGCCAGCTTTCGGAGTTACGGCCATCCCTTACAATTAAATCTGGTTGTAGCTCCTTTATTTGCTTAGTTAGTTCATCGAAATGGTCGAATAGCATTGGAGAAAGGTTTTCATGCATTAAAATTTGAATCCCATCATTTGAAGGGGTTTTTACAAATATGAGAACTTTTTCATTTGTAAATAGCTTGGCTAACGTTGCAACCCGTTCAAAAGGATACAGCCCTTTATCAATACAGCTTTCAATAATGAAAACAATCGTCTTTTTCAGTTCTGTTGCTTGAGTTTCGTTTTGCAAATGTATCCCATCCTTTCATCTGTCTATTTAAATTATGGCGAGTGAAGGGCAAGTATGTGTAAAAATTAGGATTAGATTATGTGGAATATGAATTCTTTCAATCTAATAGCCTTAGTTAGAGCTTTCTCATCAAAAAAAGATTGTGATAAAAAACGCTTCATTTACCGATAAATAAAGTAGGAAGCTTAATAGAATTGTTTTGTTAGATATACTAATGTGAAGGGGGTACATCCAATGGGAATGCGTGCTGCAATTGTCGTAGGGGCTACAGGTTTAACTGGTACCTCTCTTGTGGAACAATTATGTGAAAATGATGAGTATGTTTCAGTTTTAGTAATTGCACGAAGAAAGCCCGAGTTTAAACATCCAAAGCTTGAAGTGAAAATCCGTGATTTCGATACTTTAGAGGAAAAGGATATAGAATTTGCACATGAATTGTATTGTTGTCTTGGGACAACGATAAAAAAAGCAGGTTCTCGTGAAATGTTCGAAAAAGTTGATTTTGAATACCCGCTGGCAATCGCCTCATTAGCAAAAAAACGGGGTATCCCTCATATGCTTGTAATTACAGCGATGGGGGCAAATGAGGGCTCTCCATTTTACTATAATCGTGTAAAAGGGAAGTTAGAGCATGATTTGATAGAGCTAGGCTTACAGAGACTTTCAATTATACGCCCGTCATTATTAGTGGGTGAGCGAGAGGAATTTCGCTTGGGTGAAAAGGCCGGTGAGAAAGTGTTAAAGGTGGCCAAACCTCTATTAGTGGGACCGCTTAAACGTTCCAGGGCAATTGATGCCTCACAAGTTGCAAAGGCGATGATTGTTATTGCACTGCATGGTAAGAAACAGCCTGTAGCTATTTATCAATCTCAAGAATTAGCGACGCTAGATTTCCCAGAAATAAAGGAAGAGGATGTTTCGCGAGAGAATTTATTTAATTGGGAAAAACACAAACTATCTTCTGAAATTGATGAAGGCAATAAAGTAAACCGAGAAGTCATCATAAATCGGGATAAATATAAAATTGAGGAAACTGTTATAGATAGGGAAGTAAATTTTCATCATAGAGAGGATGAATAAAAATGCCACCTCAAACAAATCGAGGGTAATTGCGTTCCGCCTAAAGACTGAATTTGCAGGTTTCGCTATTGCGCTGCTTTTCGTGCCTTTATTCATTTGTTACAATATTATTGTAGAAGATGACTGTGGAGGCAAAGTGAACATGAAAATTTTACTCGTTGATGGCACAATGTTTGGTCGTAAAACAGGTGCTATTTTAGAGCAGGTGGAGCAGTATATTAAGGAATTAAATGCTAATTTCGATTTAGAAATTATGCATTTTAGTCAATATAAGCATCAAATTGTTGACGGTTCACCGTTAAATGATGATATGAAGGAAATGATTCAAAAGTTTGAGGAAGCGGATGCGTATATTATCGCCACCCCCATTTTCCAAGCATCAATTCCAGGTGTTTTGAAGAATGCCTTTGATTTCTTACATCCGAAAACAATGCGCTATAAGCCAGTGTCAATCGTAGCAAATGGTGGTACTTATCAACATCATTTAGTAGTAGAAAATCAATTAAAGCCAATTTTAGACTACTTCCGTGCACTTGTTACACCTAACTATGTATACACACATACATCTCATTTTGATGCAGACAATCATATTATAGATGAAGATGTTCATAATCGTTTACGTGAGCTAGCTCGTGTGTTTGTTCAGTATTGTGAAATGAGCAAAACATTGCCAAAGGAAACAATTGACCAACATTAAGAGTAAATCTTTATCTTCATCCAGCAGAAGACTCCTATCTCTACAGGTGGTGAGATGAATGCGGTATTGGTTCCTTTTCAGTGGGTGTCCAAACACCTACTGAATGAAGATAAAGCCCCCGGCGGATGTCACGGATTTTAAAAGGAATGAATTGTGCGGGCACAATTTAAAATCCGGACGCAATTACGCCAAGGCGAAATTGATCCCTTGCATGGTGGAAGAAAATCACTATGCAGGGGATTTTTCTTTTTAAGTATCCTTTTTCATTGTGATAAAATAGGATTTTAGCAATCGGAAAGGAGGGCTGCTCATGCAGGACATCGCTTTACTAGAAAAGCAACGCTGCAATCTTATTTTGACGAATAAGGCCAAGGAAGCGGTAGAGGAATGCTCGGCAAATGAGCATGCCTTTTTTGCGTTACAAAAATCTTTTACCGTGTACATAGAAAAGCGTAAAGCTAAAACGATAGGCGAAACGTTTTTATCCGTTTATTTTAATGCTGAGCATAATGAAAAACTAAACGAAGTTCTAGCAAAAAAAACAGCCATTATGGATTGTGTGTTAAAGGTGGAGGGCCTGTTAGCTACAAATATTCGTTTTGTCCATATGCATGGCCCGATTAATACCAATCGACGTTTGCCAGCAGCATTACAATTTATCACAAAGCCCAATAATGGTGCAGGCATTCCACTTGAGCTTCATACAAAGATTAGAGAGCTACCAATCGCTGAGGAACGCACAGAATATGTGAAAAAACGTATTTCGAGCTGGGAAGGCTATTTAAAGATTCAAGAACGAGATGCAACGATTGATGATATTCATACAGAATTTAAACAAAGCTATTTTAATGAAGATTTTACAAGGCTTACGATTGTATGCCCTTATATAAAGTCTAAGGAATGGAAGCAGCTTGAAGGTTTAAGTGTTAGCATTCAAGGAGTTCGTGGTGAAATTGGACAAGTATTAAAAACAAATGCAGGAAAACAAACAGTAGAAATTGACCTAAAACCTTTTGTACAGGATTTAGCTCGTAAAAATCAGCTTCATTTACGTTCTAAGCAGGCAAGCTTTAGTAATTTTGCTACATTGAGTCAAATAAGACGATTACGCAATGGGTTTACAAAGCTTGAAAAGGGCGAGGCGGTTAATCCTCATCTAGAAACAATCCTATTTGAAAGACGTCCAACTGTACGAGCAGCAAAGCTACCCGAGGATATCTCTTTTCATAACCATTTAAATGAATATCAGCAACGAGCTGTCTTAGGGGCATTGTCTGTTGAAGATTTGTACGTAATTCAGGGACCTCCTGGAACCGGAAAGACTACTGTTATATCTGAAATTTGTCAGCAAAATGTCAAGGCGGGCTTAAAAACACTTGTTGCTTCTCAATCGAATTTAGCGGTTGATAATGCACTAGGCCGCCTTCTTTCCAATCAGGAAATTCGAATTTTACGCTATGGTAGAACAGAAAGCATTGAAGAAGAAGGTAAAAAATTTATAGAGGAAAATGTTGCACTCCATTGGCGTGAGCAAACTCTAGCAGCGATTAAAGAGGAAATTTTATCCTTTACAGAGCGTGAACAGGAGCTAAAGGCAAGCATAATCAAGGCTCATGAAGAACAGGACAAATTGAAGGTATGGCTTGAGGAACTGACAAAAGAGATTGCGTCAAAAGAGCAGGCTGCAATAGATGAGCCCATTTTACAGCAGGAAATTCAAGCATTAAAAAAGGAATTAAAGGCAACAAAAGCAGATCAGCAGGAATGTGAGGCGCAAAAAGGGCATTACGAAAAACAACTGGCGCAAATTGAGCCTACTGTAAAGTCGCTTGAACAGGTTCTTACTGAAAATCCATCGGCTGAGCAGCTACAAAATATGGTAAAAGAGGTTACTCAAAATATTGAGAAACTAGAAGCTGCTGCCCAATATAAGGAGCTACAGGAACAAAAGCAACAGTTAGCTTACCAGTTTAAGGATATTCAAGTGAAATATGAGGAAGAAAGCGATCGACTGCATTTAATGAAGGAAGCTCAAAAATATATTGATACTTTACTTTCCTATGAGCTAATTCAGCGCTTTTTACAGCATTATCAAATACGACCATCCTATGTACTATCACAGCAAATAGAAAGGATTCGTCATTTAGAGGATGCTAAAGATTTAAAGGCATGGGCAACCATTAATACGCGACTACAAAAGGCCATTGCGAAGCTTGAGTCATTACTTGCAGATGATGCTAGAGAACGTGCACTTGCTAAAAGTAGAGTACAGCCAGTTCAGTCGTTTTCATTGCAAAATTTAACAGGCGTCTTTGCGCAGCTTAATCAAGCCTTTCAAGATGGGCAATCACCATCAGCTGAGCAGCTTGAAAGCTATTTGCTAGGACTGTATATGCGTCGCGATTTTGTCTGGCAAAAAGGTGTTGCCCTCAAGCAGCAACAGCAGCATAAGGATCAAGAATTTGAATTGCTGCGTAAAAGTATTAGCT
This sequence comes from Lysinibacillus sp. UBA6686, assembly GCF_002455205.1. Taxonomy (NCBI): domain Bacteria; kingdom Bacillati; phylum Bacillota; class Bacilli; order Caryophanales; family Bacillaceae; genus Lysinibacillus; species Lysinibacillus sp. UBA6686. The sequence continues at coordinate 34,500 of NZ_DKJS01000024.1, forward strand.
CTTTAATTCATCAAGAATGTGCCATTACGAGCTTTGACGTTCAAAGCTTACAGAGACAATTGCAGCCCTTTTTGCAGCATACAGAGCGACTCCAGCAGCTAGCTGAGACATTCCAAATTGATGGGGAACCAGAGGAATCTGTAGAGCAGTTGAAAATACTTATATCGCAATCAAAGTCCTCCCTTCAGACCGCGCAAAAGCAGCTAGAAGCAGTTGAGCAGGCTAATTTACAGCTCCTACCAAAGAAGAAAATACTTCAAACAGCACAAACTAGCTTACAAGAAGTTGAACAGCAGCTTTTACAAATAGACGAAAGCATAAAGGAAATAAATATTGCTGGATTAAAGAAGGAAAAGCAACTCACTGCTTGCACTAAGCTCCTTCAATCAACACCAGAGCGTACTTATGAGGAAGTAGAGGTAGCGATTAAATCTTCTCAAACAGCTTTAGAAGAAATGCAATGTAAGGAACAGCAGCTACCTCTTCGGAAAAAATTACAGGAGCAATGGAGAGATAAGCTACAAAACGCTACTGAATATGATTTAGATGAAATTCGTAAATTATATGTACGTCATGCTAATGTTATAGGTACAACATGTGTAGCTTCGGCTAGTAAGGAGTTTATGGAAAACTATCCTACATTTGATGTGGTTATAATCGATGAAGTATCCAAGGCAACACCACCAGAACTTTTATTACCAATGCTAAAGGGGAAGAAGATTATCTTAGTGGGTGATCATCATCAGCTACCACCATTACTTGGAGATGATACATTAGAGGAAACCTTAAAGACAATGCTGGATGAAAATCCAAACTTTGAGGGTGCACAGGAATTAAAGAACTTGCTACGTGAATCCTTATTTGAACGTTTATTTAATAATCTGCCTCATACTCATAAACAAATGCTTGCATTGCAGTATCGTATGCATGAAAAAATTATGCATAGTATCACACCGTTTTATGCAAAGGAAGAGAATGGCTTACAATGTGGTTTACCAGATTCCGATGCTGCACGCGATCATTGCTTAGAAGGTCAGTTCGTTAGCCAAGATGACCATTTGTTGTGGATTGATATTCCTACCGAGAAACCTTATCTAGAGGAACAGGTAAAGGGTGGGACGAGTCGCTTCAATGAGGGGGAAATACAAACTATCCGGCGTATTTTAATAGATTTAAATGATGCTGTTATTGCAGCAAAAGAGGCTGGTCGAATGCCACAAGATGCACAAAAAAGCGTTGGTGTCATTAGTTTCTATGGTGAGCAGGTTAAGAAAATAAATCGTCTTCTTCAGCAGGAATTACAATTATCTCATCTACAATTTAGAACAGGGACTGTCGATAAGTTCCAAGGGATGGAGATGGATGTCATATTAGTGAGTATGGTCCGTAATACACCTAAAGGAGGAGACATTGGCTTTGCAAGAGATTATCGCCGTTTAAACGTCGCCTTATCTCGTGCGCGAGAGCTATTATTGCTTGTTGGAAGCGCTGATATGTTTGCGAAACGTGCTAAGCATCAGGATACGCGAGAAATGTATAGCAATCTCTTAAATACAGTAAAATCCTATAATGGCTTGCGTAATCATGAAGGACAGGTGATGTAGATTTGTCAAAATTACAGCAACGCTTATTGCGTGAACTTCAACAAAATCGAATGATTAAAATTGCTAAAACGGATGAATGGTGTATTCCAATCCGCACAGTAGAAGTGACATATGAACCTGTTCGTCGCTCGACAATGGATGTTTTAATGACCATGCTATTAACTAGCATACGTGAAGCGAATTTTAGTAGTGCACAGGAGCTAAGTGAGCTATTACTTGTTGACCCATTATTCATAGCAGATTTAGTGTCATTAATGTCTAGAGTCAATTTAATTGACAAGCAGGAAGGCTTTTATCAATTAACATCCAAAGGACAGCAGCAACTGGAGCGTGGCATTTTTGAGGAGGAGCTAGAGCTAGAGACGGCTACCTTATATTATAGTCCATGCCATCTCGCGTTTCTTGCTGTTGACGTGGATCGTATGGAGGAGTACGAAGAGTTACCAGAGCTATATCGCTATATGGATAAAGAGGCAGAGCAGAAGGAGCATTTTGAAGAAGCTACATTAATAGCAGCACTTCAGCAAGAGGATGGCGAAGAAGCTGGTATCTCTCAAAAAATAATCTCAAAAATTGTTCAAGCAGATGCAAAGCAAATTAATGATATTCCATGCCTTGAATTTGTTCTTTATGATAAAGAGCAGGATATTCTGTTTGCGCGTGTTTGGAACACCCTAATGCATCAATGGGATCAGGACCTTGAACAACAGCTTACAGAAAAAGAACAGCTACGGTGGCGTGAACAATATTTATAAGACAAAAAACGAACGTGATTAGCGTTCGTTTTTTGCTTTTAGAGAAAGGTGATAAAAGCAAAAAATAGGGTGATAAATTGAAAAAATGTCTCGATAAATTGATAAGTCTGCATATATTACTACAAATAAAGGGAGGGGACAGATGTTTACGATTAGTTTATGTATGATTGTTAAAAACGAGGAATGTATTATTGAAAGATGCCTAGATTCTGTTCAGCATGTAGTGGATGAAATCAATATTATTGATACGGGATCGACTGATCGTACAAAAGATATCGTCCAAAACTATACCTCACGTATTTATGATTTTATATGGTGTGATGATTTTGCGAGGGCACGTAACTTTTCCTTTCAGCAGGCTACGAAAGATTATATCCTTTGGCTTGATGCAGATGATGTGATAACAAGAGAGCATCAACAAAAGCTACTGCAGCTTAAACATTCTTTGTATCCTAATGTCGATGCTGTTTCTATGGATTATGATATAGCGCTGGATGCTGATGGCAGTGTAGAGTCACGTGAAAAAAGATATCGTCTAGTAAAACGGCAATGTCATTTTCAATGGTATGATGCTGTTCACGAATATTTAGAAGTATCGGGCCAGCTTTATCATAGCGATATAGCGGTGACACATTTACCTTTAAAAAGAGATGTTCATCGTAATATTCGTATTTATGAACGTTTAAAGAAAGAAGGGTATTCATTTTCAGCTAGAGATACGTTTCATTATGCCAATGAGTTAAAAAACCATCAGCGTTTTTTAGAAGCGATTAATCAATATCATCGTTTCCTAGATTCTGTAACAGGCTCTGCTGACGATAAAATTCAGGCTTGCTTAAGTTTAGCAGATTGCTACCAGGAGCTTCATGATGTCAAACAAGCGAATCAAGTTATTGTGCAATCATTACTGTATGATCGACCAAGACCAGAAACATGCTGTCGAATGGGTCAATTTTTTATGGAGCAATTTAAAAATAAAGAGGCTATTTATTGGTACTCACAAGCCTTGCAGCAGCCTTCCGAACCGTTATTTAGTATTCATAAGCCTGTTTTTTCTACATGGCTTCCTCATTTACAGCTAAGCCTGCTGTACAATCGCTTGCATCTTTATGAAAATGCACATCAACATAATGAGTTAGCCCGTCAATTCAAACCGAATGACCCTCGTATACTCGACAATCGAAAGTACTTGCTTAAGCAATTAAAAAAATAATAACTTAAGGGAAAGGAACATCAATAAAATGAATATAAATACCATGGCCAATTAACACGGCAATAAAAACAACAACAGTCATAAAAATGACATTTCGAGGTCTAAAATTTCGTGCTTCCATCTAACCATCTCCTTTTCGAATCAAAGAATATTCTGTCAATTCAACATATGTTTGAAGAGTTAGAGTATGCAATATTTTTTGATGGGTAGAAAAGGAACACATTCATATGCCTGAATGTGTTCTTAAATCGCAAAATGTAAAGCTCTTATGCTATATTAAACACAATGATTGACGAAAGGATGTTTACAATTTGGCTAAAAGTTTAGTACTAGCAGAAAAACCTTCAGTAGCCCGCGATATTGCAAATGTATTGAAGTGTCATAAAAAAGGAAACGGATTTTTAGAGGGAGATAAATATATTGTAACTTGGGCACTTGGTCATTTAGTAACACTAGCAGATCCTGAAAGCTACGATGTGAAATATAAAACATGGAACTTGGAAGACTTACCTATGCTGCCAGAACGGCTTCGCTTAACAGTTATTAAGCAATCAGGAAAGCAATATAATGCTGTAAAGTCACAATTAAATCGTAATGATGTAAAAGAAATTATTATTGCAACAGATGCTGGACGTGAAGGTGAATTAGTAGCCCGCTGGATTATTGCAAAAGCAAATGTGAAGAAGCCTATGAAACGACTATGGATTTCATCAGTCACAGATAAAGCTATCAAAGAGGGATTTGCCAATTTAAAGCCGGGTAACAACTATGATAATTTATACGCTGCTGCTGTTGCCCGTTCGGAGGCTGATTGGTACATTGGTTTAAATGCAACTCGTGCATTAACTACAAGATTTAATGCACAGTTGAACTGTGGTCGCGTACAAACTCCAACTGTGGCAATTATTGCTGCACGTGAAGATGAAATTAAAAACTTTAAACCACAAACCTATTATGGTATTGAAGCACAAACAGATTCCTTAAAGCTTACTTGGCAAGACGCAAACGGCAATTCGCGTAGCTTTAATAAAGAAAAAACGGATGTTATTGTCAAAGCATTAGGCAGCCAGGATGCAAAGATTGTTGCACTTGACCGTAAGCCTAAAAAATCATTTGCCCCAGGTCTTTATGATTTAACAGAATTACAGCGTGATGCCAATAAATTATTTGGCTATTCGGCAAAAGAAACATTAAATATTATGCAAAAGCTCTATGAATCTCATAAGGTACTGACATATCCTCGTACAGATTCACGTTATTTATCATCTGATCTTGTAGGCACACTGCCAGAGCGTCTCAAAGCATGTGGCATTGGTGAATATCGTTCATTAACTAATAAAATCTTAACAAAGCCAATTAAAGCGAATAAATCGTTTGTAGATGATAGTAAAGTTTCTGATCATCATGCCATTATTCCAACTGAAGGCTATGTAAATTTATCTGCATTCAATGATAAAGAGCGTAAAATTTATGATTTAGTAGTAAAGAGATTTTTAGCTGTCTTATTCCCAGCTCATGAATATGAGCAGTTAACGGTACAAGCCCAAATCGGTAATGAAAAATTTATAGCTAGAGGAAAAACAGTAATAAATGCTGGTTGGAAAGAGGTTTATCAAAATCGATTTGATGATGATGAATCCACTGATGATGTTAAGGAGCAGCTCCTTCCTCGTTTAGAGCAAGGGCAGGTATTAAAAACAAAGCTAATTGCCCAAACATCAGGTCAAACAAAACCACCTGCACGCTTTACAGAGGCAACATTATTATCAGCAATGGAAAATCCTACGAAGTATATGGACACCCATGATAAGAAGCTAGCGGATACGTTAAAATCTACAGGTGGGCTAGGAACGGTTGCTACACGCGCAGATATAATTGACAAGCTTTTCAACTCTTTTTTAATTGAAAAGCGTGGAGGGAAAGAAATTTATATCACCTCTAAGGGTCGTCAGCTCCTAGACCTAGTGCCAGAAGAATTGCGTTCTCCTGCTACGACAGCGGAGTGGGAACAAAAGCTTGAGTTGATTGCCAAAGGGAAATTAAAAAAAGATGCGTTCATTCATGAAATGAAAGAGCATACAAAAGAAATTGTAGCTGAAATAAAAGGCAGTGCTAAAAAATATAAGCACGACAATATTTCAACAAAGTCCTGTCCGGATTGTGGTAAGCCAATGCTTGAGGTTAATGGTAAAAAGGGCAAAATGCTTGTATGCCAAGATCGAGAGTGTGGCCACCGGAAAAATGTATCCCGTGTCACAAACGCACGATGCCCACAATGTAAGAAAAAGCTAGAGCTTCGTGGTGAAGGTGAAGGACAAATTTTTGTGTGTAAATGTGGATATCGTGAAAAATTATCAGCATTTGAAGCCCGTCGTAAAAAAGAAGGTGGCGGTAAAGTTGATAAGCGCAGTGTGCAGAAATACTTGAAGCAGCAAGAGAAAGAGACTGAGCCACTTAATAATGCATTCGCAGATTTGTTAAAGGGTTTAAAATTAGATGAATAACTCTAAAAAGCAGCAGTTTTTGTTAAACTGTTGCTTTTTCTAATTTCTCACAACGCCATACTCATTACTTAACGAAAAATAAGAAAGCAACATTTCAAATATTGTTCCATGATAAGATTCTGTCTGTATTAGGGGACCATCTGAATGAAGCCGTTTAATACAAAAAGGATTCAACTACTATTTAAACAGGGAGATGGGCGTATGGAAAAACTAGTTGGCAAAATTGCTCTTGTGACAGGAGCGAGTCGAGGAATAGGACGTAGTATTGCATTACGTTTGGCTCAAGAGGGTGCATTTGTGGCAGTGCATTATGGAAAAAAGCAAAAGGAGGCGGAAGTAGTTGTTCGTCAGATTGAGCAAGCTGGTGGAAGGGCCTGTGCGATTGGTGCAGATTTGAGTACACTAGAGGGTATTCATGAGTTATTTATGAAGTTAGATAATCGTGTTTTAGAGCATACCGGCAGTAAGCAAATTGATATTTTAGTTAACAATGCTGGGATTGGTCAAATTGTCACTTTAGAGGAGACAACAGAGGAATCCTTTGAAGAGATTATGAAAATAAACGTCAAGGCACCACTTTTTGTTACGAAGCAAGCTTTACCACGCTTAAAAGATGGGGGAAGCATTATTAATATCTCTTCCTTTGTAACGCGTGTAGCATCACCAAGTGTATTCGCCTACAGTATGTCAAAAGGAGCTATTGACACATTGACTCGTCTTTTAGCCAAGCAATTGGGGAGCCGTCATATTACGGTCAATGCTATTCAGCCTGGAATTATTAACACAGAGATGAATGCTGAAACCTTGCAACATCCTGATGGACAAAAATATGCGGCGGGCCTTTCAACCTTCAAGAGATGGGGGGAGCCTGAAGATGTGGCGGATATTGCAGTATTTTTAGCATCCTCAGACAGCCGTTGGATAACTGGTCAATTACTGGATGCTAGTGGTGGATCTCATTTATAGAAATGCCTATCTGTTGAAATAACCTAATAAGAGCAACCCTGTAAAAGTTCGTGGTTACAGGGTTTTTTGATTTATGCTTAAAATTAACCATATAAACAGAAATTTCAGAAAACGTATTGAATTACGAAAAAAACTGTGATACTCTATGTAACATGTAAAATGAAGTTTAAACTTCAAAAACAAATAAAAAAAGGATGTACTTCTTTGAGAGATGATCGAACAATTCAACAAGTCATTCAAGATAAATTTCAAGAGCTTTCTAAAAGCCAACAAAAAGTAGCAACTTTTATTCTGAAAAATTTGCAGATAGTTGGCGTTCATTCGGCAGCATATGTTGGTGAAAAAGCAGGTGTCAGTGAAACAACGGTCATACGCTTTTGCTATGCGATAGGGCTTTCTGGCTATGCTCAGTTACAGCGAGAAATAACCTTGCATTTATTCAATGAAGGGAAAACAAGCAGCTTGCAAAATTATTTGCATTCAAAGCAGGTTCTTTTTGAAAATCCACGTTTTTATGAGAAGACAATGGAAAAGGATGCATCGCATATTTTACAGGTGGCAAAGGGCATTAATGAGGAAGATTTTAATAAAGCTACGAAGCTGTTGCATACAAGGAAAAAAATTTATATTGCTGGTAATGGCTCCTCCTATTTAGCGGCACAATGGCTACACTTTACTTTAAATCTTTTGAGGCCAAATGTTGTGCTATTAAACTTTGAAACGAGTGAGGTCATTCGTGCTATACAGGATATTGACGAGGAAAGTGTTGTCATCATTTTATCGTTCCATCGTTATTTTAAAGAACCGATTCAATTTGCGGCAGAAATACAAGAAAAAAATTGTGAGATTATCGGCATTACGGATGCTCAAATTGCACCAATTACACAATATTCGACGATTACCTTTGTTAACGAACAGCAAGAGATGTCAACAATTGATGCTATGCCTGCACTAGTATCATTCTTGAATACATTAATTGCAGGGATGACGGCACATGATCATGACTATTATGAAAATCAGCGCGTAAAATATGATGATTTCCAAAATAGCTTTTTAGCAAATCGATGGAGTTGAACAACATGAATCAAGTTTTACAAAACCTACAGCCGCGATTGGCTGATATATTTACACATCTACATGAACATCCAGAAATAAGCTGGCAAGAGCATGAAACGACACAATATATTGCCGCTATATTAAGAGAGGCACAGATGGAGCCTCATTTATTCGACGATATGACAGGACTTTATGTGGATATTGGGAAAGGAGAACCGAAAGTAGGCTTTCGTACCGACATAGATGCGCTTTGGCAGGAGGTAGATGGTGTCTTTAAGGCTAATCATTCTTGTGGACATGATGGTCATATGACGATGGCTATTGGGACAGCGCTTCTTTTAAAGGATATGGAGCATTTACTTTCCGGGGCGGTTCGTATTTTATTTCAGCCTGCTGAAGAAAAAGCGCAAGGTGCTAGTGCATTGGTCAAGAAGGGGCTTGTGGATAACCTAGAATATTTATTTGGTGTTCATGTTCGTCCGTTAAAGGAGCTAGAGGATGGGACATATGCACCTGCACTATACCACGGTGCAGCCAAACTCTTTACAGGAACCATTATCGGGGAGGAGGCTCATGGTGCACGACCAGAGCTAGGAATAAACGCCATTGAGGTTGGCGCAGCAATTGTAGAGGGTTTACAAAAAATTTGGACGGACCCCAATGTCTCAGCTTCTGTCAAAATGACGCAATTTAATGCTGGAGGCTCTTCCACTAATATTATCCCTGGAAAAGCAACCTTTAGCATTGATGCCCGAGCTCAAACGAATGAGGTCATGCAAATTATTACAGAGGGAGTAGAACGAGTAAGGGCATCAATAGAGGCAATGTATGGTGCTAAAATTGACATTAAAGTTGAAGCACATATTGTTGCCGCATTAGTTCATGATGCAGCATTACAGCATATGAACGCCGCTATAATCGATGTGGTCGGTGAAAAGGCCTGTGCATCACCTGTTGTGACACCTGGTGGGGAAGATTTTCATTTTTATACGTTCGAGCGGCCTCATCTAAAAGCTACAATGCTGGGTTTAGGTTGTGGTGTTACACCAGGTCTTCATCATCCCAAAATGACCTTTAATCAAGATAGACTACTTACTGGTGTAAATATTATTACAAGAGCGATTTTACGTGCGCTTTAGCAGAATTATTACCCAATAAATTTGGGATACAAGAGAGAAAGAAGAGAAGGCCATGATTGATATAAAAGAAATAAACACGATCGATCAATTGGAGCATGTTCAGCAATTAGAATATGAGGTCTGGGATATGCCTCCCATACCTCTCCATCAAACTTTAACAGCAGTGAAGAATGGAGGGATTGTTGTTGGTGCTTATGATGGGGAGCGTTTAGTTGGATTTAGCTATGGTTTTTCAGGATTTCGAGAGGGAAAAAGCTTCTTATGCTCACATATGTTGGGGATTGATAAAAATTATCGTTCACAAGGGATAGGTGAAAAATTAAAGCTGGCACAAAGAGCGATTGCGATTGATCGGGGCTATGATTTAATGGTATGGACCTTTGATCCTTTAGAAACGCGTAATGCCTATTTAAATCTTTCGAAATTAAAGGGTATTTGTTATACGTATATCGAAAATTGCTACGGTGAAATGCAGGATGGTTTAAATAAAGGGCTACCGTCCGATCGTTTCGAGGTAAGTTGGCATTTAACATCTGACTATGTGATACAGGATATCGTAATTGAAGTAACTAATCCAGTTCCTGTGGCAAGCTGTAGCCTAAATGAGCAAGGCCTTCTACGCTTAGAAATAACTGAAAATTTAAAATATACAAAAGAATTTTATGTGTTGCCAGTACCGAAGGATTTTCAAGCATTGAAAGTGCAAAATCCAGATTTGGCATTAGATTGGCGTTTTAAAACACGCCATATTTTACAGCAGCTATTTGCACAGGGATATGCTGTTGTGAAATTACAGCAACAAGAAAAATACAATGAATATGTGCTGACGAAAAAAACAGCCTTACCACTGGAAGGGGAAAAATAAGATGAAAATTACAGAAATCACAATTCGACAACTCAAAATGAAATTAAAGGCACCATTTACAACAAGCTTTGGCACATTTCATGATAGAGATTTTTTAGTGTTAGAGGCGAAAGATGAATCTGGAATCGTTGGCTGGGGTGAATCTGTTGCCTTTCACTCTCCTTGGTACAATGAAGAAACGCTACAAACTAACTGGCATATGTTAGAAGACTTCCTAATACCTCTTTTGTTGAATAAAGAGATTCAGCATCCAGACGAAGTGAATGAACTATTTAAGCCTATCCGCAAAAATAATATGGCGAAATCAACAATTGAAGGAGCAATTTGGGATATCTATGCACAGCAGACGAAGCAAACACTGGCAGCAGCACTAGGGGGGAAAAAGGACAAAATTGAAGTAGGAATCAGTATTGGCATCCAGAATTCAATTGACGATTTGGTAACGCTAGTGGATGGATATGTACGGGAAGGCTATAAGCGCATGAAAATTAAAATAAAGCCTGGCTGGGACGTAGAGGTAATGCGTACATTACGTGAAACGTTTCCCAATGTAGCGTTTATGGCAGATGCAAATTCAGCCTATAATCTTGAGGATGCTGCAACACTCAAGCAACTTGATGCCTTTCATTTAACAATGATTGAACAGCCATTAGCATCAGATGACATCATTGATCATGCTACATTACAAAAACTAATTGATACACCCATTTGTTTGGATGAAAGTATTCATTCATTAGAGGATGCTCGTAAGGCGGTAGAATTGGGCAGTACAAAAATTATAAATATTAAAATTGGCCGTGTGGGTGGCTTGACAGAAGCAAGGAAAATTCACGATTATTGTGAGGCCAATAATATTCCAGTTTGGTGTGGTGGTATGTTAGAGTCTGGCATTGGTCGCGCTCATAACGTCGCATTAACAACTCTATCTAATTTCATTTTACCAGGTGATACTGCTGGCTCAAATCGCTATTGGGAAAAAGACATCATCGATCCTGAAGTTATCGTGAAGGATGGTTATATAGAAGTACCTCAGCAACCAGGAATTGGCTATGAAATTAATAGAGAAACGATTGAATCATTTACAGTTGCAAAAAAAACATATCAATAATTTGACAAGTAAATTGAGATTAGTAGGTGTTCTATGAAAAAAAGTTGGCAAATTGGAGGCGCATTTGTAGGATTAATCGTTGGAGCTGGCTTTGCATCAGGTCAAGAAATTATGCAATATTTCACGAGCTTTGGCTTGTACGGTATTGTAGGAGGAATTGTTGCAACCTTTGCCTTTGCATTTTTGGGTATGAGTCTAGCACAATTAGGGACAGATCTACAAACGACATCTCATAAAGAGGTTATTTATTACATTGGTGGGCGTTATATTGGGGTTATTTTAGATATTGTTATTACGTTTTTCTTATTTGGCGTTGCAGTCGTTATGTTTGCAGGGTCAGGGTCAACATTTCAGCAAATGTTCGGTATTAACCCAATGATTGGTAGTATCTTTATGATGCTTATAACGATTTTAACACTACTGTTAAATGTTAAAAATATTATTAATATAATAGCATTAGTGACACCGTATTTAATGGGGATTATTTTTATTATTTTAATTTACTCCATATTCACAATGGACTTAACGGTTGCAGAGCAAAACACTTTAGCAAAAGAGCAAACGTCTGCAGCATCAAATTGGCTAATGGGTGCTTTACTTTATGTATCTTATAATATTGCGGCTGGTGCAGCGATGTTAATTGTTATGGGTGGGACTGTAAAAGAACGTAAAGTTGCTGGTATTGGTGGCATGCTAGGCGGACTAATGCTAGGTGTCTTAATAATATTAATTAATATTGCCATGTTCGTAAAAATGGATGTAGTTGGTGGGGTAGCGATGCCAACATTAGAGCTTGCTAAGCAAATCCATCCTGTAGTAGGGGTGTTAATGTCCATCGCTTTATTAGGAATGATGTATAATACAGCTGTTGGTATGTTTTATGCATTTACAGTGCGTTTTATAGCGCCTGAGCATAAATATTTTAAACTAGGTATTGTGGTCATTGGTTTACTAGGCTTTGCAGCAAGCTTAGTCGGGTTTACAACTTTGGTTGGTAAGGTATATTCAACAATGGGCTATTTAGGCTTTGCTCTAATTATAGCGGTTGTCATGTCTTGGCTACGAAAACCGAAAAATTTATCTTGATTCAAGGTAGTAAGATAAATGCGTTTTCTAATTCAGCGGACATACCCAATTTTTGAGTGAGATCAAAAATTCTTCTTCCCTTTTGCCATTGCATTGGCATTAGGAATTTTTTTATGAAATCAGTGATGAAAGCTAAAGAGCAATCATACAGTAAGTATGTATTTGGTGATTTTAAATTTCTACTTAATGTATGATAAATTCTCGTAATTTTAAATAAAATCTATATTAACTGCTAGACACCTTTTTTTATGAATGCTATATTAATGTTGTCATAGTATTTTTATAATTAGGAAAAATAAAATTAATCAACATGACTTTCTTTCAATGTTTTTTCTAAATTATAAGGAGTAATAGAGTAAAGAGCTAGATGAAGGATGATAGATGCCTATGGTAAAGAAAACGTTAAAACAAAGAATTGTAGACGCTTCAGTCATGCTGTTTCAGCAAGATGGCTATCACAATGTAACTGTTGATCGCATTGTCGAATATATTGGGGCATCAAAGGGTGGATTTTATCATAATTTTAAATCGAAAGATGAATTGTTATATGAAATTCACGATGTATTTATTTCGTATGTTATTAAGCAGTCACAGGATGCCTATGACAAGTACGATACACCGATTACACGCTTATGTGCAATGCTGCAAACACTGACACAAGTATTTGATATGTATCAGGCACATATTACTGTTTTTTATGAGGAAAGTCGTTCACTTCCAGAGGAATATAGTGAAATTATTCATAAAAAAAGGGATCAATATCGGGATATTTTACAAAAAGTAATAGGAGAGGGCCAACAAACCAAAGATTTTCGTACGGAATTACCGTGTACAATTGTCACAATGGCCATTGTTGGAATGATTAACTGGACATATAAATGGTATAAACAAACGGGTCCATTGACAATGGAGGAAATTACAGAGGTCTTCACTGATATGGTATTACGTGCGATTGTGACAGAACAAGCAATGGAGGAAGCAAAACAATTTATGGTAAAGGGGTAGCCAGTAATATCACTGGTTTTATTAATTGTTTTTACAAACCGACTAGTCGGTACTTTTCTTCGTTCAGTAAAAGACTTCCGCCTTTAAGGTGGTGGATGAATAGGATGTGGTTCCTTTACAGTGGGTGTCCAGACTTCTATTGAAAAAAAGAGAGACTCATTCTTGTCGATATGACCGATATCATATCGGCTCTCGTGCAGTCTGGGCACCATTCCAAATCTGGACGTAATTACGCCAAGGCGATATTGATTAATGCATGCAACTGTCATCTGAGCAATCTGCTATGGCAAATTAGAAATTAGGGGGACTAGGGATGAACTTTAAATTAACGAAAGAACAAGCGATGATTCGAGACATGGTACGTGATTTTGCGGAAAAAGAAATTAAACCGTATGCTCGTGAGGTTGATGAGACATCTACAATGAGAATAGAGAGCTTTAAAAAAATGGCTGAGCTAGGCTTATTGGGTATTCCGTTTCCTGAAGAATATGGCGGTTCAGGTGGGGATACGGTGTCTTACGCACTAGCAGTCGAAGAAATTGGGCGTGCATGTGGAGGTACTGGATTAAGCTATGCTGCGGCTGTTAGCTTAGGGGCATCACCAATCTATAATTTCGGCACAGAGGAGCAAAAGCAGGAATGGCTTGTTCCGTTAGCAAAAGGTGAGACATTAGGATCATTCGGTTTAACAGAGCCTAATGCAGGTTCAGATGCTGGTGGTACGCGAACAACAGCTGTTATTGATGGTGATGATTACGTTATTAATGGGGAAAAATGCTGGATCACAAATGCAGGCTATGCACGTCAAATTATAGTAACAGCAGTAACAGGTAAGCGTGAAGATGGTAAAAAAATTATTTCATCTATTATTGTTCCAACGAATACACCTGGTGTAACGATAAATTGCAATTACGACAAAATGGGTGTTCGTGGCTCCAATACTTGTGAAATTGTTTTACAGAATGTGCGTGTCCCAAGAGCTAATCTTTTAGGGGACGAAAAACGAGGATTTAGTCAGTTTTTAAATACGCTGGATGGTGGACGAATTTCAATTGCGGCTTTATCAGTAGGAATTGCACAGGCTGCCTATGAAAAGGCATTAAAATTCGCTAAAGAACGGGAGCAATTTGGTGCACCAATATCAAAGCTACAGGCTATCCAGTTTAAACTAGCTGATATGGCAATGGAGATAGAGCTTGCGCGTACATTAGTACATAAGGCGGCATGGCTTAAGGATCAAAAGAAACCATTTGGAAAGGAAGCTGCAATGGCAAAATTATTTGCTTCTGAAATGGGCTTCCGTACTTGTAATCAAGCAATTCAAATTCATGGTGGTTCAGGCTATATGAAAGAATACGATGTCGAGCGCCATCTACGTGATATTAAATTAATGGAAATCGGTGAGGGAACATCAGAAATTCAACGTCTCGTTATTTCTCGTCTAATTGGCTGTTAAAAAACCTTTGCTGAAAAGAGTTAAATAGCATAATAAAGGAGGATTCTCATGGCAGAACTTGTGTATCAAACTATTGGTCAATTGCTAGATGAACAATCTGAGAAGTATCCACAGCACGAAGCATTAGTATATACAGATAGGGATTTACGAATGACCTATGAGCAGTTAAATCGTCAAAGTCGTTTAGTTGCAAGAGGGCTAATGGCTCTTGGTATAGAAAAGGGCGAACATATCGCAGTATGGACAACAAATGTTCCAGAATGGGTACAGTTACAATTTGGTACAGGCAAAATGGGCGCCCCAATCGTCACAGTGAATACAAATTATCGTGCAAGTGAGTTGGAATATTTATTAAAGCAATCCGATGCAAAAACAATTTTTTTAATTGAAAATTATCGCGACCATTCTTTTATCAATACACTACAAGAGTTATGTCCAGAGCTTGAGCATTGTGAACCTGGTAATTTACAAGCTAAGCGACTGCCTTTATTGAAGAATGTTATTTTAATCGGTGAGACGAAATATCCTGGAGTACTGAATTGGTCTGAGGTTTTAGCTGCTGCTGAGCAAGTAACAGAGAAGCAATTAAATCAAAGACAGCAATCACTTCATTACGATGAAGTTATTAATATTCAATATACTTCTGGTACAACAGGCTTTCCAAAGGGCGTGATGTTGACGCATTATAACCTAGTGAATAATGCTTTAAATATTGCAGAATGCATGCAATTAACCTCTAAGGATCGTTTATGTATTCCTGTACCGTTCTTCCATTGCTTCGGATGCGTCATTGGAACACTGGCTATCACAACATCTGGTGGGACGATGGTGCCAGTACAGGAATTTTCACCTGCTGAGGTACTGAGAACAGTTGAAAAAGAAAAATGCACAGCGTTGCATGGTGTACCAACGATGTTTATTAGTGAGCTCAATTTACCGAATTTTGAGTCATTTGATCTATCCTCATTACGTACGGGTGTTATGGCTGGCTCTAACTGCCCTATTGAGGTGATGAAGGCTGTTATCGAAAAAATGGGGATGAAGGATATTACCATCTGCTACGGTCAAACAGAATCATCGCCAGTAATTACACAAACAAGAACAGATGACCCACTCGCATTAAAGGTAGAAACAGTTGGGCGTGCACTACCGAATCTAGAAGTTAAAATTGTCGTTCCTGGTACAGATGAAGAAGCTGCACCACTTGAGCAAGGTGAGCTTTGCACAAGAGGCTATCACGTGATGAAAGGTTATTATAAGAATCCAGAAGAAACGGATCTTGCCATCGATCAGCAAGGCTGGCTGCATACGGGAGATTTAGCAACGATGGATGAAGGGGGCTATATCCGAGTAANNTCGTAAAAAAGATATGATTATTCGTGGTGGTGAAAATTTATATCCGAGAGAAATTGAGGAGTTCCTATACAAGCATCCAAAAATTTCTGATGTACAGGTGGCTGGTGTTCCTGATCCAGTTTATGGGGAGGAAGCGGCTGCTTGGATTATCCTGAAAGATGGAGAACAAGCAACAGAAGAAGAGATTCGGGACTTTTGCAGAGATAAAATTTCTAGACATAAAATTCCGCGACATATTTTCTTTATTGATCATTATCCAATGACTGCATCAGGGAAGGTTCAAAAGTATAAATTACGTGAGAATTTTGTTGCGACAGTAATGTAGGAAGGGGGCGGTGATATGTTCAAGAAGGTTTTAATTGCTAATCGTGGGGAGATCGCTAGGCGGATTATAAGAACGTGTAAGCGACTAAATGTTCAAACAGTTGCAGTGTATTCAGAGGCGGATGCTGCCAGTCTTCATGTTAAAGATGCTGATGAAGCATATTGTGTAGGAAAGCCGCCTGTTGCACAGAGCTATTTAAATATTGATCGTATCCTTGAAATTGCACAGGAAAGCGGTGCAGATGCTGTTCATCCAGGCTATGGCTTATTATCAGAGAACGCTGATTTTGCTAAGCGTTGTACAGAGGCAGGCCTTACATTTATTGGACCGAGTGCGGATGTTATTGCCTCGATGGGAAGTAAATTAGAGGCAAGAAAAACGATGAAGGCAGCGGGTGTCCCAATTGTAGAAGGTGTAGAAACACCTATTGCAAATGTAGAAGAGGCAGTTGCAATTGCTGCACGTCTTGGCTATCCAGTGATGTTAAAAGCTTCTGCTGGTGGTGGCGGTATCGGTATGCAGCTTGTTGAAAATTCTGAGGAGCTTGCAAAGGCATTTGAGGGAAATCAAAAGCGAGCACAGTCATTTTTCGGAGACGGCACAATGTATATGGAGCGATTTATTGCCAATCCGCACCATGTTGAGGTTCAAATAATTGCAGACCATCATGGCAATGTTGTACCACTCTTCGAACGGGAGTGTTCAATCCAGAGGAGAAACCAAAAAGTAGTGGAGGAGGCACCATCTCCCTTCATTTCAGATGAAACAAGAGAGCGTATGCTAGAAGTGTCCGTCAAGGCAGCAAAGCATATTGGATATGTGAATGCTGGTACGATTGAATATCTAGTAGATGCGAATCAACAATTTTACTTTTTAGAGATGAATACACGTCTACAGGTGGAGCATCCCGTAACAGAGGAAATTACAAAGCTGGATTTGGTGGAGGAGCAATTAAAGATTGCAGCAAAAATGCCGTTAACGTTTACACGAGAGAGTATTCGTAAAGAAGGGCATGCCATTGAAGTACGCATATACGCTGAAAATCCTTCCACGTTTTTCCCTTCGCCCGGTATTATCACAGCGCTAGAGCTACCTCAGGGAGAAGGTATTCGACATGAATGTGGTGTAGAGGCAGATTCAACGGTAACACCTTTCTATGATCCAATGATAAGCAAGTTAATTGTGTGGGGAAATACACGCGCAATTGCATGTGAAAGACTTATTCAAGCACTTCAAACTTATAAAGTGGAAGGAATTCAAACAAATATTCCAATGCTCTTGAAGACAGTTACACATGAACAATTTTTAAAAGGCAATACAACGACTAAATTTGTGGATGAATATTATTTACCGCAATTAGCATAGTCAAAATAAAAAATATTCAAAGCATTCGCACCCTCTTCTAACGCGTGCGAATGCCCTACTTAAAATTAGGAGTGATGGACAATGGCAACAGTAAAAGCAAGCATGGCGGGAACAGTATGGAAAATCGTGGTGGCAGAAGGAGAAAAAGTGACAGCTGGTCAAGATGTAGCAATATTAGAATCCATGAAAATGGAGATTCCAATTGCGGCAGAAGAGGATGGCGTGGTTACAAAAATCATTGCCAATGAAGGAGATTTCATTAATGTTGATGATGATATTTTAGAAATTGAATAAGAAGGGGGCTTCTGGATGCAACTACCAACACATGTAACGATCAAGGAAGTAGGCCCTCGTGATGGCTTGCAAAATGAGAAGACTCATCTATCAACTGCTGACAAGGTACAGCTAGTAAATTTACTTAGTCATACAGGTTTGAATTATATAGAGGTCACATCCTTTGTTCATCCAAAATGGATACCGCAATTGGCAGATGCAGTAGAAGTGCTTCAAGCCATTAAACGGCAAAAAGATATTACGTATGCAGCACTCGTACCGAATATGCGCGGCTTAGAGCGGGCATTGCAGGCAGAAGTAGATGAAGTGAGCGTTTTTATGTCAGCCAGTGAAAGCCATAATCAAAGCAATATAAATAAAACGATTAAAGACACATTTCCGATAATAGAGGAAGTAGTTACAGGGGCCAAGGCAGCTCATAAAAATGTGCGTGGATATATTTCAACAGTGATAGGCTGCCCCTATGAAGGTTACATACAACCAGAAAAGGTTTTGAGAGTGACTGAAAAATTATTAGAAATGGGTGTCGATGAAATTTCACTTGGTGACACGATTGGCATTGGCGTGCCGACTCAGGTTGAAAGCTTATTAAACGAATTGCTAAAAAGGTACCCTGTAGAGCATTTTGCAATGCATTTTCATGATACACGAGGTACTGCACTCGCTAACATCCTAAAATCCATAGAAATGGGCATAACAAAATTTGATAGTGCACTTGGTGGACTAGGGGGATGTCCATATGCTAAGGGAGCTTCAGGCAATGTGGCCACGGAGGATTTATTGTATTTATTGGATGGAATGGGTATTAAAACAGGTGTAGAGATGAATAAAGTGCTAGAGGCGGCACTTTTTATAGAAAAGAAACTTGGAAAGACTGTTGCATCTAAACAGATGACAATTGTCCGTAATGAAAGGAGTGCGATTCAATAATGACGCAACTCGTTCGTTTTGAAATAGTAGAAGGAAGCATTGGACTTATAACACTAACAAGACCTGACGCTGCAAATGCGATGTCTGTCCAACTACTGAAAGAGTTAGGTGCAACACTTGATCACATCAACGGAGATTCAGCAGTACGAGTAGTGCTATTAACTGGTGCTGGGGAAAAGGCATTTTGCGCAGGTGCTGATTTAAAAGAGCGTAAGGGTATGTCTGATCAACAGGTTAGGCAGATTGTCCAGTTAATTGGTGCAACTGTAACGAAAGTAGAGGCACTTTCCCAACCTGTCATTGCTGTATTAAATGGTGTCGCCTTTGGAGGTGGTCTAGAGTTAGCGTTAGCATGTGATTTACGTATTGCTGCTAAACATGTAAAAGTCGGACTTACTGAGACTTCTCTTGGCATTATTCCAGGAGCAGGTGGCACGCAGCGTCTTCCACGTTTAATCGGCATAGGAAAAGCAAAAGAGTTAATCTATACAGCGCGTCGATTAAGTGCTGAGGAAGCTAAGGACTATGGCATTGTGGAGTACGTTTACGAGGGCCATGAGGTACATGCTAAGGCAATACAGCTTGCACAAGAAATGGCTAAAAATGCTCCGCTTTCCTTAATTCAGGCAAAATTAGCGATGAACCAGGGGATTGAGGTGGATTTAGCAAGTGGCTTAAAAATTGAATCGCTCGCATATAGTGCTCTGATCCCTACACAAGATCGATTAGAGGGTTTGCTTGCTTTCCAAGAAAAGCGCACACCACAATACTCAGGGAAATAATATGGAACTGTAATTAACATTCTGTTGCTGCTGTATAAAACAGATGCAGCAAGGATGGATGTGGTGGATTGTAGGAGATAGTTTATCTACATTCAGTAAATGTCTTTTGTATCGAAAGCAAAGCGGTAGCTACAATTACGCCAAGGCGAAATTGATATTTTGTAAGAAACCAAAAGGCCACTAAGTGCCATGATATTATGGCATAACTGATTGGGCAAAGGGAGGAATTAACATGAGCAATATTTCGACAGATAATTCAACTACACTAAAGGATAAAATTTTAGCAGGTGGTTTACCGAAATATCATGATAAAAATGCACAACAAGGAAAGCTCTTTGTACGGGAACGACTGGAATTATTACTAGACGATGGATTACAATCAGAGGATGGTCTCTATGCGAACTGTTTAGCAGGTGATTTGCCAGCAGATGGTGTAGTAACAGGAATCGGTAAAATACATGGTCGTACTGTCTGTGTATTAGCGAATGATTCAACAATTAAGGCAGGCTCTTGGGGTAAACGTACAGTAGAAAAAATGATTCGTATTCAAGAAACAGCTGAAAAGTTAAACTGTCCATTACTTTATCTAGTTGATTCAGCAGGTGCTCGTATTACAGACCAATTAGAGATGTTCCCTGGACGAAGAGGTGCAGGGCGTATCTTCTACAATCAAGTAAAACTTTCTGGGAAAGTACCACAAATATGCCTATTGTTTGGACCATCCGCAGCAGGTGGCGCTTATATTCCTGCCTTTTGCGATATCGTTGTCATGGTAGAGGGCAATGCATCCATGTATTTAGGTTCTCCACGTATGGCAGAAATGGTTATTGGGGAAAAGGTAGATTTAGAAACAATGGGTGGTGCAAAAATGCACTGTTCAATTTCTGGCTGTGGAGATGTACTCGTTAAAACAGAGCAGGAAGCCATTGCATATGCTAGAAAATATTTAGGCTATTTCCCAAATAACTATGCAGAACGTAGCAGGGTCGAAGAGGCAAAACCACCCGCATCATTTGATAAGTCTATTGAAGAATTAATTCCTGAAAATCAAAATGTTCCTTTCGATATGTATAAATTAATCGATCGGATTATTGATGAAGATTCATTTTGTGAAGTTAAAAAATTATTTGCTCCCGAACTAATAACGGGGCTTGGTCGTATTAAAGGACAATCGGTTGGCATCATTGCAAACCAGCCTCGTGTAAAAGGAGGCGTATTATTCCACGATTCGGCTGATAAAGCTGCAAAATTTATTTCCCTTTGTGATGCGTTCAATATACCGCTCCTTTTCCTTGCAGATGTACCAGGCTTTATGATTGGAACGCAGGTTGAAAAGGCTGGCATTATCCGCCATGGTGCAAAGATGATATTTGCTATGAGCGAGGCAACAGTTCCAAAGCTGACGGTCATTGTTCGTAAGGCATATGGGGCAGGATTGTATGCCATGGCAGGCCCAGCATTCGAGCCGGATTGCTGTATTGCACTAACCAATGCTCAAATAGCCGTAATGGGACCTGAGGCCGCAGTGAACGCTGTGTATGCCAATAAAATTGCAGAGCTTCCGAAAGAGGAGCAAGCAAGCTTTATTGCGGAAAAACGCAAAGAATATCAGGAGGAAATTGATGTTTATCGTTTAGCATCAGAGCTAATCATTGACGATGTGATTGCGCCGAATGATTTAAGAACAGTACTTGAATCACGTTTAGAGCTATATATGTCAAAATACTTATTATTCTCAGAACGTAAACATGGAGTAAATCCAGTATAAAAGCATTGGAGAGACCTTTCCCTAATGCTAGGTTTGTGCAGAAATCCCGTAGATAAACGACAAGGCCGGCTCAATGGTATGAGTCGGCTTTTTGAAATCTGTCTAAACATGCTTAAATATAAACCTAACTTAATATATTTCTTGCATGGGAATGGGAGGCATATTAAAATATGGGAAGAATCTAAAGGAAGTAGGGTTGTTTAGGCATGCAAAAAAATAATATTTCTAATATGCAAGGTGATGCCAAACTCCCATTGCCTTATCGTTCATGGATTGATACATATTATTCTCCCATAAAGATAATAGGGTGGGTAATTTTTTGTATCTACTCATTTATTGCTTTTTATAAATTAGTCATTGATCGTCTAGTAGACGTCATCCTAGTTTTATGGAAGAACGAATACTCACTCGTTGAATTAGGTCTGTTTGATTATAGTGACTGGCGATTAACCACAAATTTTGTACCCTTTGAAACTATTCTACGCTATATAAACTACTCTCAGTATTTTAATTTGGAAATCATAATTATTAATTTACTTGGCAATTTATTAATATTTACACCAATGGGTTTTTTGTTGCCTTTGCTATCCAAAAGGTTTCGTAAAGCTTGGGCAGTGATTTGTGTAGGTTTTTTATCCAGCTTAGCAGTAGAAACGATACAATTTATTTTTACGGTTGGCTCTGCAGATATTGATGATTTAATTTTAAATACGCTTGGTGCATGGTTTGGTTATCTAGCCTATAAAAGTATCCTTATTAAACCTAAAAAAAAATAGTAGAAACAGTCTATGCCAAAAGACTGTTTTTTTGTATGGAATTAACACTATTTGGAAGGTGAAAAAAGTATTAAGTTTCGTAGAAATGTTATAATTAAAAGAAAATATAGGATTTTATAAAGGTATTTATACCTATGTTAATGAAAATTGATTATTTCTTTAGGAGGTTAGTAGTAATTTGTACTTGAATTTAATATAGAAAATTCCGATAATGAGTGTACAGAAATTGTTCAGGTGGTAGAGATATAGTTAATAGAGGGTTATTATCATATCTAATATTTAACTTGCATATTAAGTAAGAAAGCAGAGGTGATTATATGAAAATATCAAGTTTAATAGAACATGAAAGAATTTCACCTTCAAATCGCAAGAAAGTATTACAGCGAAAAGAAGCAGGGGATGCCTATCGAAAAAATGCTTTGTATTTTCAGCCAAAGAAAAATCCAATATTGCAAGAGCTTGAGAATTTATTATTAGGACAAAAAGATTTAGACCTCTACGAGCAACAAAAAGAGCAATCACAGGAAGTCACGCCCCACCAACAAGCCATTTTTCAAGAGATGGAACAAACAAAAAAGAATGTGCTGGCTCATGAACAAGCAAATAAGATGGTCAGCAGTGAGGGGGTTGAATCAATTTCCTCCTTCCAGCTATCAGATGATGAAGATGTAGTTGGAATAAATCCAGAAAATACTTTGCGGATTTTAGAGCAGATACGGAATGCAGCATTAACACCAGCACAGCCTTCCACCCAAGATTTACGTATAGCGGCAAGTGCAAATGCGCAAATTCAACAAATTCAGGCACAATTACAGGGGCAGGAATTCAATCAAAATGTAATAACTGACAACGAGCCTGCTTATTTCAATGAAGTCATTGAGGTCAAAGTACCAGAACGTTTTTCGAAGGAATTGATATTAAATCCATTTGCAGATACAATTTTCGGTAAGAGCTATGGGGAGGCATTCAAGGCACTGACATTTAAACATGCTTCTGAAAAATATGCTACCCATATCCAAATGGCGAAAAACGGCTATCGACTAGGGAATGAAGCTACGTTCTCGATGATAGCTTAATGTTGCAGATGGGAGTTTTATGATGGCAAAGCCAAAACATGCTAAGACGAATGCTATACGATTGTTAGAGCAACAAAAAATACAATTCGAAGTAATTGAATATGAAACCGGCGATGGTCAAGTAGATGGTATTTCAGTCGCTGAAAAAATTGGCCATCCAGCTTCTCGCGTTTTTAAAACATTAGTGGCAAAGGCAAGCGCGCAAAAGCTTTTTGTATTTGTTATTCCTGTTGCTCAAGAGCTTGATTTAAAAGCTGCTGCTAAGGTTGTAGGAGAGAAAAAAATTGAAATGCTTCCTGTCAAGGAGTTACTGAGCTATACAGGCTATGTCCGTGGTGGCTGTTCACCTGTAGGCATGAAAAAGCTTTATCCAACAGTCATTGACGCATCGGCACAAGAGCAAGGCGATATTATTGTTAGCGCTGGTAAAATTGGCATGCAAATCCATGTACAATTAGCTGATTTAATTGCTGTCACGAAAGCAAAGCTGGAAGCGATTACAACTACCCATGAATGAAAGGTGGGTAGTTTTTTATTTGAATTTAATAACCATTTCTTTGTTAAAGAGAACCGCTCAGGAGGTCAAATAAATTGCTCGGCTAACTGGGAGAACCGCTCCGGTAGAGAAAAAATCCGCTCGGCTAGTGAGTAGAACCGCTCAGCTATAGAAACAACCCGCTCGGCCAGCAAAGGAAACCGCTCAGGAAGCCAAAGAATTCGCTCAGCCAGCAAGGAAACCGCTCAAGTAACCAAAACTTTTTTATAAGAGAAGGCAAGACACATCCCCTCGTTTTTTGTAGAAACTATGGTACAGTTAGAGCAATCATACATAGATAGAGAGGGTTATGAAATGCAAAAAGTTATGGGGTGGCGTTGGGCATTTTTTATAGGCGGCTTAATAGTTATGTCCCTTGGGATTACTATGTCTATTAAGGGCAAGATTGTAGGGACAAGCCCATGGGATGTGTTGCATGTGGGTTTATTCCAAAACTTTGGTTTATCGATTGGGACGTGGTCTATTTTAACAGGCCTTTTTATTGTTGCTTCGACCTCAATTGTTTTACGACAATGGCCGAAGATAGGAACATGGCTCAATATGCTACTAATTGGATCATTTATAGATGTTTTTAATTGGCTATTGCCATCAACGAATATATATAGCTTACAGGTTACTTATTTTGTGATAGGTTTATTTGTTTTAAGTTTTGGCTGTGGCATGTATATTGCACCCAATATGGGAGCTGGGCCACGTGATACATTGATGATGATTCTGGTTGAAAAATTTGGCGGGACCATTAAAACGGCGAGAATGGGTATAGAGGTGTTAGTGACAATTTTCGGCTGGTTGCTTGGGGGTCCTGTTGGTGTAGGGACAGTGGTGATTGCTTTAACATCAGGCTATATTGTGCAATATTCATTACCTTATTGTCGAAAGCTTTTAATGAAGTGTATTGGCAATATTGAGGATATGAAGCCTTTCTATTAAATAGGAAGCTACTTTTATCATAAGGGATAGAAGTAGCTTCTCATTTTTTTTGCTGTTGTTTCATATAATGCAGGGCATAGGTAAAGGAGGAGCGGTATTGAATGGAAATGTGACCTATTATTTTGGACACGCATTGACAGGGCAAGGAATTAAACAATTATATAAAGAAATGATGGATGAGGCGGAATTGGTTTATCTTTTGCAGGGTGCTCCAACCATGAAGGGGTCGGAGCTTTTAAAAGAGCTTGGTTATTTTTACGTCAAGCAAGGCTTTGCTGTAGAGTGGTTCAAGGATGCGCTGTTGGAGGATGTTGTAGAGGCGGTATTTGTTCGAGGGTGTAATCGACTCTATATTTGGTCATCTGAATGGGGCATTGAACCGACTTTCCTTGGAACAAAGCATCGTGTGCTATCATTTTATGATTGTTTAGAGGACCTCCAGCTCGAGAAAGTTGGCGAACAGCTTGCTGAGGCAATGAAGGAACGAGAGTTATGGCGTGATAAATGTATCGCTATGCTAAGTAAAGCCATTAAGATTCATGACGATTGGGAGATTGTCACACAAAGCTGTATGAATTGGCAAGGATTAAATGATCAAGTGGAAATGTTAAAAACAAATATTTTTCAATCAATCATTTTAAATAAACCTGGACTACGCACACATCGCTTACTAGGAACATTAACACCAAGAGGCGCTGAAAATACAGTAGAGAGTATGACTAAAAATTTAACTCGACGATTAATGATAAAAGGTAAGCCGGGAACAGGTAAATCTTCCTTGATGAAGGACTTAGCAGATGAGGCCAATAAGAGAGGGCTAGATACACAAATTATTTGGTGCGGTTTGGATGGAGGCTCTGTTGATATGGTCATTATCCCGGAATTAAATTTCTGTATATTTGATAGTACAGAACCACATGTCTTTGATCCACAGGATGGCAGACTGGGGGATGAAATTTTTGATATAGGAAAACATTGTGCATTATCACAGGATGCAGAAGTTTTAATCGAAGATATCCGGGCAAAGTATAAAGAGGCTATACAAGATGCAATGGGGTACTCCAAGCGATATGCAGAAGCGGAGTATACTGTTCGGCGTTTATTAGACCATTGTTTATCTACTTCACTTTGGCGGGAAAAAACTGCTCCACTTTTCGAAAGATTAACAAAGTAATTTTTCAATTGGCGTGCTTATGCTACACTAGGAGCTAGAACAGTTTTCCTAGGAAAGGATGATACGCTTGTCAAAAGTATTAAATGCATTTTTAGATGAAAACCTACAAGACTTAAGAGACCAAGGCTTATACAACGAGATTGATCCAGTAGAGGGAGCCAATGGACCTGTTATTCAGGTGCGCGGCAAAAATCTTATTAACTTGTCCTCAAACAACTATCTTGGCTTAGCAACAAATGAAGAATTGAAGCGTATTGCCAAAGAGACTATTGATAGATATGGTGTCGGAGCAGGTGCTGTTCGTACTATAAATGGTACGCTTGATCTACACGTTAAACTGGAGGAGAAGCTTGCTGAATTTAAAGGAACAGAAGCAGCTATTTCCTATCAATCAGGCTTTAATTGTAATATGGCAGCGATTTCAGCTGTAATGGATAAAAATGATGCGATTCTTTCAGATCAATTGAATCATGCTTCTATTATCGATGGTTGTCGTTTATCAAAGGCGAAAATCATTGCGTTTAATCACTCTGATATGGATGATTTACGTGCGAAGGCAAAAGCAGCAAAAGAATCTGGATTATACAATAAAATTATGGTCATTACTGATGGTGTTTTCTCCATGGATGGCGATATTGCTAAACTGCCAGAAATTGTGGAGATTGCAAAGGAATTTGATTTAATTACGTATGTAGATGATGCGCATGGCTCAGGTGTTACTGGTAAAGGAAAGGGTACAGTGAAGCATTTCGGTTTAGAAAAAGAAATCGACTTCCAAATTGGTACACTTTCTAAGGCGATTGGCGTTGTTGGCGGGTATGTCGCAGGTAAGAAAAACTTAATTGACTGGCTAAAAGTACGCTCACGTCCATTTTTATTCTCAACAGCATTACCGCCTGGTGATGTGGCAGCGATTACAGCAGCAGTACAAATGTTAATTGATTCCACTGAGCTTCATGATAAACTTTGGGAAAATGGCAATTATTTAAAATCAGGGCTTGCTAAGCTTGGCTTTAATATTGGGGAATCCGAAACACCAATAACTCCATGTATTATTGGCGATGAAAAGCTGACGCAGGAGTTCTCACAGCGTTTATTTGAAGAGGGCGTTTATGCGAAATCAATCGTTTTCCCAACGGTTCCAAAGGGTACAGGTCGTGTTCGTAATATGCCTACAGCGGCTCATACAAAAGAAATGCTGGATAATGCACTCGCAATTTATGAAAAAGTAGGTCGCGAACTAGGCGTTATTCAATAAAAAAGGGTTGCCTCTTCGTGAGGTACCCTTTTTTATATTTAGATGGATAGAACCCTCAAAGTGACGGATAGGCAAACTGAATCAACGGATAGAACCCTCAAAGTGATGGATAGCTAGAGTGAATCAATCTATTAAAACGCTCAAAATGGATAAGCGCTATTTTGAATGAATGATATTTGCGGTGTTTAGCTGTTTGATGCGTTCATCTGTCACATGCAATGATTTTAAAATTTCCTCATTATGCTGTCCTAATGTTGGAGCGGCTTTTGTTAGCTGGCCAGGGGTCTGAGAAAATTTCGCTGGGAAGCCTAGTGTACGCATTGGCCCAGCTGTTGGATGCTCATAGGACAGGACCATGCCACGCTCCAAAATATGAGGGTCATTCAATGTTTGATCGTAGGAATAGATTGGGCTAGATGGTACACCATATTCATCTAAAAGCTGAAGCCAATATGCAGCTTTATGCTTTACCAGTTCACTTTCGATTTCTTCCCCCAATGCTTTAACATTTTGAGCCCTCAAGTAGTTTGACGCGAATAGTGGATTACTCAGCCAATCTGGACGATGGACGACTTTGGTGGCAAAAATCTCCCATAACTTTTGATTACCTGCACCAACTAAAATATAATCATCCTGTGTTTTAAAACCCTGATAAGGTGCAGAAACACGATGTGCAGTACCTGTTCGCTCAGGGAGCTGGCCTTGTCCAAAGTAGGCTGCAGCCTCCCATACCGTCCATGCCAGTCCAGACTCTACTAAGGAAACATCAATATATTGTCCTTCACCGCTACGCAGCTTGTAAATATAGGCCATTAAAATAGACTGTAATGCTGTTTGAGCAGCCGCAATATCGTTTACAGCAAAGCCAACCTTTACTGGTCTTCCATCTGCTTCACCAGTCATATGCATTAAGCCACTAAGTCCTTGCGCCATAATATCGTAGCCGCCTTTTTGACTATAAGGACCTGTTTGACCATAACCTGAAATAGAGCAATAAATAAGGCCAGGATTCATATCTTTTAGTGTTGCATAATCTATCCCTAATTTTTTTGTGACGCCAGGTCGATAATTTTCCACAAGCACATCTACCGATTGGATAAGCTCTTTAAATAGTTCTAATCCCTCAGGTGTTTTTAAGTTCAAACAAACACCTTTTTTATTACGATTAACCATCATATACATATGGCTTTCTTCATTAATAAAGGGACCCATTGTACGTGTGTCGTCTCCATTGGGATACTTCTCAATTTTAATGACTTCAGCCCCCATATCTGCTAATACCATTGTGCAGTATGGACCAGCAAGCACCTGTGATAGATCAACAACTTTTAAGCCTTGCAATGCTTGATTCATTTTTCATCGACTCCATCTTTTTTCACTAAAGTAATATTACGTAGGGCTGGAAGGGAGGTTGCGCCTGCTAAAGCAATGGAAACTTTCAATTCATCGTATAGATTCGTCATGACTTTTTCCACTCCCTGCTGTCCAGCTAACGCCAGCCCATAGACAAAAGGCCGACCAATAGCTACTGCATCTGCCCCTAAAGAAAGTGCTTTTAGAGCATCCATGCCACGATACACGCCACTATCTAAAATGATTGGAATTTGTCCACTTACCGCTTTGACAATCGCAGGAAGCGCATCAAGTGATCCTACTACACCATCCAGTTGGCGACCCCCATGATTTGAAACAATAATACCATCGATACCATTTTCTATAGCTAGCTTTGCGTCTTTAGGATGTAAAATACCTTTTAATAAAATAGGGAGATTAGATCGGCGCTTTAATTCACGTACATTTTCCCAACTTAAGGTAGGATGGAAAACATTTTGCAACACACCCTGGACGTAGGATTCAAATGATTCATCTGGCAGGGAAGCCATAAAAACAGGATCATTGATATAGTTTCCTCTTGCAAAGCCTAGCTTTAAAGGCGAAAATTGGTTGCGTACATCCTCTTCACGCCAGCCAAGCATAACTGTGTCGACTGTAAGAACGATTGCTTCAAAGCCAGCAGTCTCTGCTCGAGCGGCCATACTATAAGCAATTTCCTCGTTGGTAGACCAATATAACTGAAACCATTTTGTAGCCGTAGGTGCAGCTTGTGCAACCTCTTCAAGTGCATAGCTAGAAACTGTACTTTGTATATAGGGTATTTTTAATTGTTGAGCAGCGCGAACAACTGCAAGCTCTCCATCATCATGCGCCATTTTATTCATGCCAACAGGTGCAAATAAAAAGGGTGTTGGATATGTTTTTCCGAAAAGCTTTATCGAAGTGTCAACATTGGAAACATCATTTAAAAAGCGGGGCACAATGGAATACTTTTCAAAAGCAACACGATTATTGCGCAATGTTTGTTCGCCTCCTGCACCAGAGCGTATATAGCCAAAAGGTCCAGCTTCCATTTTTTCCGCTACAGCCTTCTCTAAATCAGCAAAACAAATAGGGAAGGGAGCTTGGGCAGTTATATTTTTTAATAGAAGGTCTCCATTAGTTGTATTTGTCATCGTCACTACCTCACTTATTTATTAAAAATGGGCTTTCTTTTATTTAAAAATGCCTGTATGCCTTCGTTATAATCTTCTGAGCTAAAGGAGTCGAGAATGATTTGAGCTAACGCATCATTTTCTTCATTTTCTCCATCTACAATAGCTTGAATAATTTTTTTTATGCCTGAATTGGCAACAGATGATTTACTTAAGAGATGCTCAGCGAATTGCAGTGTGCCATTTTCAATCTCCTCTGGCTCATGTAGGGCAGTAATCAAGCCAATGTGTTTTCCTTCTTCTGCAGTAAAAATGTTTGCTGTGTATAAAATTTCCTTTGCCTTAGCAACTCCAACAATATTGATAAGACGCTTTGTACTTTCAAGATTATAGACAATTCCGATGTTTGCTGCAGTGATACCTAATTTACTTTTGGGTGTAGCAATTCTAAAATCACAGGCATTTGCTAACTCTAAGCCGCCACCAATCGCTAAGCCCTGTATCATAGCTATGGTTGGGTGCGGAAATTTATAGAGTGCATCAATTGCCCTTAATGCTAAATCATTGTATGCCTTTGCGTTGTCAGCAGCATAACGAATATCTAAAAACTCACTAATATCGGCCCCCGAAGAAAAAGCAACTTCATTCACGCCACGGACAATTAAAAGTTTAATCGAAGGGTCAGAGCTTAAATAATAAAGCTCATTCAAAATAGCCTGAAACATTGCCCTTGATAAAGAGTTACGTTTCTCTGGACGATTAATCACTAAAGTTGCTATATAACCATTTTTCTCTAAATAAATTTCATTTGTCACAGTGCTCCTCCTTAATCCTTCTTAAGTTTTGCTGCAAATCGATTGCCAATAGATTGAATACTCTGAACAAGGATGATTAAAATAAATACAGTCGCATACATAACATCGACCTCATAGCGTAAATGACCATAACGGTATGCAAGATCACCTAAACCACCCGCACCAACCATACCTGCCATTGCCGTTGCTCCAATAAGACCAATTGTGGCAATGGTTAAGCCTAAAATAATAGAAGGGCGAGCCTCGCGTAATAAAACATTCCAGATGATATGACGGCGTTTAATGCCCATTGCTGTATAAGCCTCTACAACACCTGGGTCCACTTCTAAAAGTGCGGTCTCCATCAGTCGTGCGATGTAAGGTGCTGTATATACAACAAGTGGTACAATGACACCTTTCACACCAATCGTTGTCCCAACAATTAGCTTTGTAAACGGTAGAATAAAGAAGAGTAAAATGATAAATGGAACGGAGCGAATTATATTAATGAATAAATTGAAAAATTGATAAAGAAATTTATTTTCGAAAGATTGACCAGGACGTGTTAAAACAATTAGGAGCCCTAACGGAATCCCAATGACAACGGAAAAGAATAAAGAAATTCCGACCATTTGGAAGGTTTCGATAATTGATTTCCCAATAACATCGGACCAATCTGTAAAGAAGCTTTGAATACTATTCATTTTGTTCGCCTCCTAATTCTTCTACGGCTACTCCATTTTCGGTGAAATACGTTAATGCCTTTTGTACAATTTGTGCTTCACCATTTAAATGAACGACAATATTTCCGACAATGCCGTTTTTTAACTCAATAATATTGGCAGTTAAAATATTTGGCTGAACATCGTAAACTTTGCTGACCTCTGCCAATAATGGTTTTCCAGTGCTTTCGCCAAGAAATGTTAGACGAATAACACTCCCTGAAACATTGAGCTGCTGAATAAGGGAAGGGGATAGATTACGCTGTGAAATCGTGCTCAAGAACTTTCTCGTTGTTGGATGCTGTGGCTTCGCAAAAAGATCAATAGCTGAACCATACTCCACAACTTTCCCTGCCTCAAGAACAGATACGTCATCGCAGATTTTTTGTATGACATTCATTTCATGGGTAATGAGTAAAATAGTAATGCCTAGCTCACGATTAATTTTCAATAAAAGCTCAAGAATGGCTTCTGTTGTTTCTGGATCAAGTGCACTAGTCGCTTCATCACTTAGTAAGATTTCTGGTTCTTGTGCCAACGCACGTGCAATAGCAACACGTTGTTTTTGTCCACCTGAAAGCTGACTTGGAAAGCTTTCTAATTTTTCTGTTAAGCCAACAATTTCAGCATATTTCGCCACACGATTTTTCACTTCGGTATCGTTATAGCCAAGTAGCTTTAATGGGACAGCTATATTGTTATAAACGGTCGCGGTTTTTAAGAGATTAAAATGCTGGAAAATCATCCCTATTTTTTGACGGGTTTTACGAAGATCATTAAGGGAAAGGGAAGTAATATCCACATTGTTGATCCAAACTTTTCCTGTAGTTGGACGTTCCAATAGGTTAACACAGCGAATAAGTGTGCTTTTACCTGCGCCACTATAGCCAATAACCCCATGAATTTCACCTTTTTTAACATGAAGGTTAATCCCATCAACTGCTCTGACAATACCTTTCTTTGTTTTAAATTCTTTAGATATATTTTCTAATCGAATCATCTGGATGTCTCCTTTCTAAAAAGCAAGAATCTGCTCGCTTTCCCAAAGGAGTCTCGCAGATTCTTATTTTATCCCGCTTAATGGGCTGTGAAATTCCCACTTCAAGAACAAATAATGCTGAGAAGGAATCTAACAGCAATAAGCCCGATATTTTCACCGATTAATCAGTGGAGGATGGGGAAAAACCCTGTTTTATTTTTTAGCTACTTACCAGCTTGCAATTACAGAACCCTTAAATTCATCTTCAATAAATTTGCGTACTTCATCAGATTGATAAGCTTCAACAAATTTTTTAATCGTTGGATCATTCTCATTTTCAGCACGTACTACAATATAGTTTACATAAGGAGAGTCAGTAGATTCTAAAAGGATAGAATCTTTTTTAGGATTAATGCCAGCCTCCAGCGCAAAGTTTGTATTAATAGCTGCTACATCAACCTCACTAAGTTGTTTCGGAATTTGGGCAGCCTCTAACTCTATGAATTTTAAATTTTTCTTGTTTTCTTCGACGTCTCGGATAGACGCTGTTAGCCCAGCACCTTCTTTTAATTTAATATAGCCAGCCTCTTGCAGAACAAATAGTGCACGGGCACCGTTTGTCGGATCGTTTGGTAAACCAAATGTTGCTCCGTCTGGTATTTCATCAAAAGATTTATATTTTTCAGAGTAAACACCCATTGGATTCAGAATAGTTTTTCCAACTGGTACTAAGTCTGTATCGTGATCTTTATTAAAAGTATCTAAGAAAGGCTCGTGCTGATAGCTATTTGCATCAAGATCACCTTCAGCTAACGAGGTATTAGGTAAAACATAATCAGAGAAGGATTTAAGCTCTACTTCCAGGCCTTTTTCCTTTGCCACTTTTGCCGCAACCTCTGCAATTTGTTCATGTGGACCAGAAGTAACACCTACTACGATCTTATTTTCATCAATAGCCTTACCTTGGTCTTCTTTACTATCTTCTTTTGTACCGCAACCTACTAACGCTGCTGCTAATGTAAGACCTGCTAAGCCTAATAAAAATTTGTTTCGTTTCTTCATGAAAATGACCTCCAAAGTTTGTTTTATCGATTTTTAAAAATAAAAAAACTCTCTTATAAACTAAGAGAGGCTCATGAAAAAACGTCCTCTCTTATCTATCAAACGATGATCGTTTGCAGGATTTAGCACCTTCCTTTAAAAAGGAGGTTGCCGAGCTTCATAGGGCCAGTCCCTCAGCTACTCTTGATAAGAGATATATAGTATTTTTATAAATCCGATAGAACTAATATAAATTATAGGTTATTATTAGTCAATAAATATTTTGATTTTTTATTTTATTTAGCGGGTGTTTATTGTCCACTAAATCAGGATAAAGCCAATAAAGTAACAAAAAGAGGTGTAGAGATGTCTATAAGAGTAAATTATGGAGTTGGAGCATTTGGAAAAGTCATTAGTGCTCGTATTTTAATGGGGACTGATATGATTGAGGGAATAGAGGCTATCTGTCAAGAGAACGATATTGAGTCAGCTACCATCGTTAGCTGTATTGGTAGTTTGAAAAATAGTAGTTTTGTTTATTTAGTACCAGATGAGATCTCTAAAATCAATGTCCGTTTCAGTGAAGTGATAAAAAAAGAAGGACCACTTGAATTTATTCAAGGTGCTGGTGTTGTGTGTAAACGTGATGGAGAATATGAGACGCATCTTCATGGATCAATGAGTGATCAATGGGGTCAAGTATCGGGAGGACATTTGATGAAGGGCGGAAATATTGTGATTACGGCCGATATCGTTTTGGCTGAGGTACAGGACATTCAGCATTTACGCAAATTTGATGATGAAACAGGACATATTCAATTTTATCCCTTAGAAAAAGACTTACAGAGTCCAAGAAAGATTGAGAAATGAAAAAACTGTTCTATGGCATGGCTGTAGAACAGTTTTTATTGAATTTGTTTATATAAATAAATTTAATTGTTCGATTCGATTTATAGCTTCGCGTAAACGTTCTTCGCTTACAAGTAAGCCAACACGGACATAGCCCTCGCCATATTGCCCAAAGCCATTTCCCGCTGCTACAGCAATATCTGCTTTGTCGAGTAAGAGATCTGCAAATTGTTCACTAGTATAGCCTACTGGAACAGGGAGCCATGCAAAAAAGGAGCCCTTAGGTGCAGTTACGTGCCAGCCAATACGCTGAGCCTCCTCAATTAGGACATTGCGTCGACGTTCATAAGTAGCTCTGAGCTCATTTGCACATTCCTGTGATGCTGAGAGTGCAATCGCCGCTGCTTGTTGTACAGCAGGGAATTGACTACAAAATAGATGATCTTGTATTAAATTGATAGCAGCGATAATATCGGCATTCCCAACTGCAAAGCCAATGCGCCAGCCTGCCATATTGTATGTTTTGGATAGAGTGTACATTTCTATTCCAACATCTTTAGCACCATCTGCCTGTAGGAAGCTAACAGGTTTGTTTCCATCAAATCCAATTGCCCCATAGGCAAAATCATGTGAAACGATGATATTATGCTCTTTTGCAAAGCGAACGGTTTCCTCGAAAAATTCAATTGTTGCAGTACCACCAGTTGGGTTATTAGGATAATTCAAATATAGAAGTTTCGCCTTTTCTTTTATATTATCAGGTAAAGCTGCGTAATCAGGGAGGAAGCTATTTTCTGCAAAAAGTGGCAGTACTTCAAAATTTACATCTCCTAATACGACACCTGATAAGTAATCGGGATAGCCAGGATCGGGTAATAGCATTGTATCGCCAGGATTTAATATAGCTAAAGGTAGTTCAACAAGACCAATTTTTGTACCACCAAGAATAGCCACCTCTGTGTCAGGATTAATGTCTACATTGTATTCACGTTTGTAGAAATCTGCCGCAGCTTGGCGTAATTCAGCAATGCCACGAAATGGTGGATATTTATGATTAAGAGGATTTTCGGCTGCCTCCTGTAGAGCCTTAATAATATGAGGAGGAGTAGGTTGATCAGGATTTCCCTGCCCAAGATTAATTACATCGCGCCCCTCTGCCAAGGCTGTATTTACTTTTTGCACAAGTGCTGCAAAAAACTGAGTTGGGAGTTGCTGTAGTTTTTTTGAGAATTCCATGCACATCCACCTTTTTCAGAATATAATAATTATTATTAAAGAATATGATGCAAATACTATTACTTTTTTTACTAATTGTCTAGACCCTTTATTTATAAAAGGTTTGAAAGTCTCTGAAAACTACAGGCGACCAAATTATAAGCTAGGATGGTACGATACGAGATACGACACCAATTGAAGTTACTACTCTTACAACAAAGCGGCAACATCGAATGATTAACTAACTGGATTAATTTAAATTAGTCTAGAATTAAATATTGTATAATGGAATGTGTAAAAGCGAAAACAAACTTAAAAATATCTAAAGGAGGAAATGGGATGAAAATTGGCTGTATTCAATTGAATGTAGGCTTTGGCAAAGTAGATGAAAATTTTTCCCGAGCTGAGGAGAAGATTCGAGAAACGGCAAATCAAGGTGCAGAAATTATTGTATTACCAGAAATGTGGAATACAGGCTATGCACTTGAGCGTTTACCAGAGCTAGCGGATGAAGATGGGGTGCGTACGAAAGCCTTTTTAGCAAGTTTGGCAAAGGAACTTAGTGTACATATTGTGGGCGGCTCTGTTGCAACAAAAAAGAGCGATAAATTTTACAATACAATGTATACGTTTGATAAAAATGGTGAGCTAGTAGGTGAATATAGCAAGGCGCATCTCTTCCGTTTAATGGACGAGCATTTATATTTAGAGGCAGGCAATGAGATGAATCGCTTTACACTCGGAGATATAGAGGCAGCGGGGGTAATTTGCTATGATATCCGCTTCCCTGAATGGCTTCGTGCCCATGCATTAGAGGGAGCAAAGGTTTTATTTGTACCAGCACAATGGCCAACACCTCGTATCGACCATTGGAAAACTTTGCTGCAAGCGCGTGCCATCGAAAATCAATGCTTTGTTATTGCGGTAAACCGTATTTCCAAAAAAGTAGAAAACTTCAATGGTCAATCTATGATTATTCAGCCATGGGGAGAGGTTCTTTGGGTTGGCGCTGATGATGAAGAAGTGGCTGTTATTGACGTAGACTTTTCTATTGTTGATGAAGTCCGAGGCAGAATTCCAGTTTATGATGACCGCAGACCTGGGCTATATAGTGGCGTAACTGTGAACAACTAATGATTGGTAGTAAGCTCAAGAAGCAGAGCGACTTGAGCTTACTAACCCCCGAGCGAAACAGCGGAGCCCCCGAG
>NZ_DKJS01000077.1:0-2611 GCF_002455205.1 Lysinibacillus sp. UBA6686
ACCTTCATTTTGACTAAATATTCACAAAGAGTCCCTTGACTATTTAGTTTTTCAACACTATGAAAACATTACTGACAGCGGATGTCAGTAATGTTTTTTTATAATTGGGATATTAATTACAAAAGGAAGTGTCTATGATGAACGCAAACGTATATTTATATGTATTTGATACAATGTCAGACTGGGAGGTAGGCTATTTAATTGCTGAACTAAATTCAGGAAGGTATTTTAAAAAGGAACTACCACCTTTAAGGGTGATTACAGTAGGGATTGACAAAAATGCTGTTACGACAATGGGAGGATTGAAAATAATACCAAGCGTTTCAATTGATGAGTGTATTTTAAAAAATTCAGATGTTTTTATACTTCCAGGAGGAGATACTTGGATGGAATCAATACATGACCTCATCCTGAAAAAAGTATCTACATTTTTAAAGGAAGAAATTGTTGTTGCTGCAATTTGTGGTGCAACAGTGAGACTGGCAAATGAGGGTTTATTGGACTCTAGAAGACACACTAGTAATCATCTAGAGTATTTGAAAATGATTTGTCCAAATTATAGTGGTGAAAAATATTATGAAATGGAACCAGCCGTAACTGATGGTAATTTAATTACTGCATCAGGAATAGCTCCTTTGGAATTTGCCATGCATGTATTGAAATTGCTGGATGTATTTGCACCTGAAACATTGCATGCATGGTTTAAGCTGTATCAGACACAAGAATCAAAATACTTTTTTGATTTAATGAATTCTATTAAATAGCAAATGGAAGGAATAAAAGCGATAATCGCTGTCTTGCCAGCAATTATTTTTTCACAAAGGTTCCCATAATGGATATATATCAGTAAAATAGAGTAGGTTAGGGGGACTTTATTTTGAAAGATCAACGCTTTAAAATTGCGCATCGCGAGGCGCTTATTGGTGTCGTGCTTGTCATTATCAACTTTGCCATTTGGTTTGGCTTTGCCTATGGTCTAGGTTCTGGTGATCCGACAACCTATACGTATGTTTTCGGTTTTCCTGCATGGTTTTTCTATAGCTGTATCGCAGGGACAGGCTTTATGATACTTCTCATATGGCTTGTGATG
Organism: Lysinibacillus sp. UBA6686; assembly: GCF_002455205.1. NCBI lineage: Bacteria > Bacillati > Bacillota > Bacilli > Caryophanales > Bacillaceae > Lysinibacillus > Lysinibacillus sp. UBA6686. Next base: position 1,091 of record NZ_DKJS01000077.1, read on the forward strand.
AAACTCTTCTTCAAAGAAGTACCATTTGAGGATGAGGAGGTGGATCGATAATGCATTGGCAAGTTATTTTTCCACTGCTATTATTTTTAGTTATTATCTTTGGCATTGGCGTCTGGGCTAATAAACATGTACGTTCCTCCAATTCATTTTTGCAGGAGTACTTTCTGGGTGGTCGTGAAATGGGCGGTTTTCTCTTAGCGATGACCATGATAGCAACATATGGTAGTGCAAGTAGTTTTATTGGTGGTCCAGGCGTTGCTTACACGAAAGGTCTAGGTTGGGTACTGCTAGCAATGGCACAACTTCCTGCCGGCTATTTTGTGCTAATGATTTTAGGGAAGAAATTTGCCATTCTTGCAAGACGTTATCATGCCATTACATTAATTGATTTTTTACGAGAGCGCTATAAAAGTCATGTGATTGTCATCTTATCGGCAATTAGTATTATTGTCTTTTTATTTTCTGCTATGATGGCACAATGGGTAGGTGGTGCACGTCTTATAGAATCATTAACAGGCTTAAACTATACAGCAGCACTCTTTATTTTTGCCATTTCCGTTTTAGTGTATGTCATTATCGGTGGTTTTCGTGCTGTTGCATTAACAGATACGGTGCAGGGCTCTATTATGGTTATTGGAACGATTATATTATTAATTGGGACAATTGTTGCTGGTGGAGGCCTCGATCGAATTATGGCATCTCTTGTTGCGGAAAATCCAAATTTCGTCTCTCCATTTGGTGCAGACGGAGAATTAACGCCATTATATGTTTCTACATTTTGGATTTTAATCGGTGTTGGCGTTGTGGGACTTCCACAAATCGCAGTTCGTGCCATGAGCTATAAGGATTCAAAAAGCATGCATTTAGCCATTATCATTGGCACTATTGCCATTGGGACAATCATGTTTGGAATGCATTTAATTGGTGTTCTAGCACGCCCGGTTTTACCAGGAATTGAGATTGGGGACAAGGTAATGCCACTACTGACCTTAAAGGTTTTACCGCCATTTTTAGCAGGTGTGGTCTTAGCTGCACCAATGGCAGCCACAATGTCAACGGTCAACGCTTTATTGATGCTTGTAAGCTCCACTGTTGTGAAGGATATTTACCTAAATTATATAAAACCGACAGCCAATGATACAGAAATTAAGCGGGCCAGCTTTATTGTCACGACTGTTATCGGTTTAGCAGTTATCGTTTTTGCGTTGAATCCACCAGATTTATTAGTGTGGTTGAATTTATTTGCCTTTGGTGGACTTGAAGCGGTCTTTATTTGGACCGTTGTATTAGGACTATATTGGAAGAAGGCTAATAAGTACGGTGCTATTGCGTCAATGTTTTCAGGCATGATTTTATATATTATTATTGATCGTTTTTACCCGTCTGTCTTCGGAATGCATACCGTGACTATCCCGATTGTCGCTTCTTTATTCATCTTTGTAATTGTAAGTTTATTAACAAATCATAAATTTAAGGAAGATAAGTTATTTATTTAACTTCTTTCAGCAACTGATTGTTGTC
>NZ_DKJS01000070.1:0-56698 GCF_002455205.1 Lysinibacillus sp. UBA6686
AGTTTTTCAACACTATGAAAGGTCCTTGTGCTTTAAAAGTGCACAAGGACCTTTCATTTAATTATTTTATTGGAAGTGTAACAGGGTCCATCTCCTTTATTTCCATACCTTTTCCGGAGCCTAAGGAGAAATAGACCACTGGAACAAATGTAATGGACTTAGCGGATGAATGAATAGCCTGTATAGTAGCACTAGATTTATAGGAAATACCATTGTCAAGACTTCTTGCGCCATTTCCATGCACTGTATACTTATTCCCTGCATTATCTTGTAGCTCATCAAATTGCACTGTCACCTCTGGCCATTTTTTCAGCAACTCCGGATCCATTTCATATTCATAATGAATAATTGTGGACATCTCATTTTTTTCAAGGGAAGTAAATCTAGCAGTGACATCATAATTAGTAACGGTTTCATTTATTAACTGTAGCTCACCTGCAAGTTTTGAGACTTTAAAATGGAAGGCCCAATCACCCTTTACTATTTTATCTGTATTTACATAGAAAGCCTGTGGCGTCCAACTTACCTCTACTTCCTCTGGTGCTTCTTTATCAAAATAGGGTGTGACATTTGCTAACCCAACATATTTATTATCACTTATTTTTTCTAGTCGACTTCCTCCTCCCATAGCCTCAGAGCCTTTTATATCAATAAAATCACCTTGAATAAATGGATGGGACCCCAAATCTGTATCACTCTCTAGAGCAAAAGAAATCGTGAGGGAAGTACCATCAAAAACTGCATTTTCGATCATCATTGATATACCGTTACTAGTTTGAACCTGACCAATCTCTGTAGCGTAACTATCAAAATTCTCAAACATAGTGTCTTTATTATTAAAATAGCTAGCTATGTTTTTCATAAATGGAATTTGTGAGGCTAGAGTCGGAAAAGCAGTTGTTACAGTTGTTACGGTGCCGATGCCAATGATTGCCGCAGCTGATAAATGACGTACCCATTTTGGTACACGCTTTTTAACTGTTTGCTTAAAAACCCTTTGCTTTAGCTTATCCTTTTGCTGTGATGACATTTCTAGTGGTTCTATATTTTCAATATCTAAACTTAACCAATCTTTATAGCTTTTTGTCATATGAATACCTCCCTTAACTTTATGGATGTAGCTAGCTTTTTCTTCCCTCTGTATAGCCGGTTTTCTACAGCAGCCTTTGATAAATGAAGTGCCTCTGCTATCTCAGTATTCGTTAACTGTAGGAAATACTTCATCATAAAAATATCCCGATCAACACTTTCTAAGCAGCTAATAGCGAATAATAAATCGTTTCGTTGCTCCTTTTTTAGAAACTCCCGCTCTGTTTCTTTTACATCAGGCTTTTGTGAGAGCTCCTCGTCTCCCTTCTCTCTTGCTTGTTGTTTTTCAAGCCTACGAAAAATATCTATCGCTTTATATTTTGTGAGCATACCTATCCATTTTTTAAAATCTTCAGGCTGGCCTTCAAATTGTTTAGCATTTTGCCAAATAGCTAAAAACACATCATTCACACATTCTTCAATAGCATCTTTATTGATGTCTGAAAGAATTTTATAAGCTATTGCATTCACGAAACTAGAATAATGCTCTATTACATAATCAAGTGCATCTTCTTTTTTATTTTGTAAACGGCTAATGAAATTTTTAGCACTGCACCTCATCATTTCGCCTCCCTCTAAATCTCTTGAAAAAGCTTTTTCACTAACTATATCGAATACAAAGTGTTAAAACTCTCAACTTTTTAAACATTTCTTTTATAATGATTTTTATAAATGAGCATACTGTAAATTTAATAATTCATTAATCATTGTTCGGCTTTCAAAAATTAAGACTATACGCTATTCTTAAATCTCTAAGATGATTATAAAAATGAAAGGGTGTGTCCCCATGCAAGAACCAACTATTTTAGTAGTGGATGATGAGGCTGATTTAGCTAATCTGCTAAAAGTCAGTCTGCAAAAAGAGGGCTATAAGCAAATTTATACTGCAGGTACTATTCAAGAAGCATGGACAAGCTTTCAGCAGACACAACCAAATATTGTGCTACTCGATGTCATGCTTCCAGATGGTGAGGGCTATGATTTATGTAGACGAATTCGAGAAGTATCGCATGTTCCAGTCCTTTTTATGTCAGCGAAAAATGAGGAAATAGATAAAATTTTAGGGCTGGCAATTGGGGGCGATGATTATATTACAAAGCCCTTTAGTCCAAAGGAGGTTGCCTATCGCGTAAAGGCACAATTACGTAGAGCTGGCTATCAAACACAGGAGAAAACACCGAGCATTGGCGAAAAGACATTACAGGTTGGACCATTCCAGCTAAATTCTGATGAAACTGAAGTTCAGAAGGATGGCGTTTTATTGGAATTAACGGCTAAGGAAATTGGTTTAATGGCATGCTTTATGCACCATCCTAATCGAATTTTAAGTAAAGAGACTCTTTTTGAGCGTGTATGGGGAGAGGATTTTTTCGGCTCTGATAATACTGTCATGGTGCATATTCGACGTCTGCGCGAGAAAATTGAGCAGGATGCTTCTAAACCTATGTACATCACCACTGTTAAAGGACTTGGCTATAAATTTGTCCTACCGAAAGAGGCACAAGGATGAGGTGGAAACTAACAGCACGGTTTCTCCTTTCCGTACTTTCTATTGTCATCATCGTTATTTTTGTCAATACTGCTATTCTTATTGGGCTCCTCATTTATCGGCTAGCAAATGAAAATGATAGCTTTGTTCCATCTACAGAAGAAAGCTTTGTACGGGATTTCCAAAAATATATTGAGATAAGTAATGAAAAGCCTTCAATCAGTAAAGAAGGACTTGAACACTTGCATCAGCGAAATGCTTGGATTCAGTTACTTGATGTGAATGGTCAAGTTATCGATTCCCAATTCGCACCAGAGAAAGCTCTCTCACACTATGCACCTATAGATTTAATCCAAGTATATAAATACAAGGAATTTGATGCTGATACTACTGTTTATGTTGGCAGTAAGGATGATGTAAATTATCTCATTGGTATCAAGGGTAGTGGTGTGACAAGACTCGTTATGCATCTTTCTGGCACTTCATTTTTACAGTTTATTGGAAAATTCGGGTTGTTTATTGTTATTGCCGATTTATTAGTAGCTACATTGGTGGGCTGGCTTTTTGGTCGTACATTAACTAAGCCACTATATGCACTGATAGAGCGTATCCGACATTTAAAAAATCATGAGCATCAAACTGTAAAAATGCCTAGTGGTGTGTATAAACCCGTTTTTGAAAATTTAAATGAGGTATCTAGAGAATTAGCTGCACACGAGCAGGAACGCAAGCAACTAGAGTTGATGCGTGAAGAATGGATTAGTAATGTCTCACACGACATGAAAACGCCCCTTGCCTCTATTCGTGGTTATGCCGAGCTGTTAGATGATGAAACACTAACTCCTCAAGAGCAAGCTGAATACGCACAAATCATTGAGAAACAGTCATTGCATATGCAAGATTTGCTAGATGATTTAAATTTAACGATGCGCTTAAGACATCAGCAGCTTCCGCTCACACTAAGAGAAATTGACATAGTGTCGTTTATTCGTGAGATTGTGATTGATACATTAAATACGCCACACTATGAGCATGCCAATATTGAGTTTGAGGCAACCTCACATAACAGTTGCCATCAAATAGATGAGCATTTTATGCGCAGAGCTATCATGAACTTTTTACACAACGCTCTGCTTCACAATGGCCCTGATGTAACTGTCCATGTGTCTGTGGATGAGAATATTATTACGATTTCTGATAATGGCAAAGGGATAGCGGCGGCAGATTTAGAGCATATTTTTGAACGCTATTATCGTGGTACAAATACAGAACAAACAACTGGCACTGGTTTAGGCACAGCTATTGCTAGGGATATTATTGAGGCTCATGGAGGAACAGTCAGTATTACCTCCGAAGAACAAAAAGGAACAACCGTTAGCATTTATCTAAAAAGGGAGCAGTCCTAGTGGCTGCTCCTCTTTGTTATTCCATTTGATCCTGCACCTTAGCAGGTAACTCATGGAATTTGACTTCATCATATGAAGTGACTTCTGTTTCTTTTTTTACATATAGCTTTAAATAAGCATCATGGTGTAAATTTTTCTGAGCGGAGAACTTTAATGTTTTTTCTTCGCCATTTTTATTGTAAGTAGGTAGCTCATACCAATACATTTTAAAGATTTCACCGTTATTTGTCTTATATTCCTCTACTTCTCCATCAGTTGTAATATGGACATAGTAGGTGTCTTTATTTAGACGGTTAAAGTCAACAGTCATCAATACAACCAACCCTGCAACGAATAGGATAAACAATGCACCTATTCCTAAAAATACTTTTTTCATATTAATTCCCCTGTCTTACGATTTTATAAAATGCTCGTACGGTAAAGATATAATAAATAAAGTAAATAGCTGAGTATGCAACCATCCACAGTATTACTGGCTTTGTAATATTCATATTAAAAAGCTGTGAAAATGCTAGTAACGCAAACGCACTATGCACAATGCCTACGATAAGTGGTGCACTAAAGATAACAGCCACCTGCCCTGCCACTGTCTTTAGGATTTGCTTACTATTCACACCGATTTTATTTAGAATGGCATATTTCGCCTGGTCTTCCTCAGCTTCCGTTAAAATTTTGAAGTAAATAATACTGCCTGTTGCCGCTAGGAAAACTAGGCCTAGGAAGCTGCCCACAAACAATAGTGCACCAACTGTCGCTAAACTATCCTCATAGCTTTGCGGAACACTAGAGAAGGATTCTTGTTGTTCTGTGGACAATTGCTTGGAAATGTCTTGTGAAACCGCCTGTTGCTTCAAATCATTATCTAAACCAACAACCTGCATCTTTACCTCTTCAGCATTAGTAGCTGCGAACTCTTGATCATTCACCACAAGTACTGTTCCGGCTGCTATAAAGTTTAGTACGCTTTCTGTATACATTTTATCTACATGGAAGGAATCTCCGTTTTGTAACTTAAAGTCTTCTCCTGTAAAATCATGTGAAAATCGTTCATCGTATGCTGCATCAAGTAATACGGTTGATCCATCTGCAATATGCAGTTCTTGATTCTTACCTTGGAATTTCGCTAAACGATTATAATCCGACTCCTTCAATAAGGTATATTCAAAAAACGACAAATCGTTATCGACACGTAAATTTTTCACAGCAAGTGATTCATTATATAAGACATCATTCTGAGAAATTTCTACTGGATCACCCTTCCACATAAATGTATTTGGCAGCATCTGACGTACAGTGGCCTCAGCATTGTAATACATTCCAAAGACGCCACCACCAGCAGTAATAGTCGTTGCGCTTAAGATTGCAATAATCGACAACGATTTCGCATTTGCTCGTATGCGATACAACAGTTGTGAAACGCCTATTAAATTTAAGCCCTTCCAAGACCAAGACGTTGCTCGTTTTAATGCTGTTAACACAAAGACACTAACACTATGGAATAAAAGATAAGTCCCTGCAATGGTTACTCCTATGACCATTAGTGGCGTACCTAAAACGGTGAAGAATCGCCAAATTTTACTCGTAAACATATCAGAGGCGGCTGTATAATAACCAAATGCAATGAATGCTGTCCCAAGTAAAGCAGCTACTAAAGATGCACGTGGAATTTGCTCACCCTGTTTTTCAGCATGAAATAAATCAATTAATTTAAATTGGTATATAACACGATAACCTTGTAAGGATGTGAATAAAAACAATAGTGTAAAAATACCAGTTGTATTCATCAGTGCTTCCACTGAAAAAGTTAGGCTTCCAACAACCTCATAGCCCATTAATTTTACTAGGATCATTAATAGACCCTGTGACATAAAGAACCCTAGAACAATACCGAGTACTAGAGAGACTAGTCCTATGACTAAATTCTCGAAAAAAAGCATGAGACCGATCTTTTGCTTACGTACACCTAATAATGAATAGAGTGCGACTTCCTTTTTCCGTTTCTTCATGAAAAATGAATTAGAATATGCCATAAAGATGACAATAAAGAACAATAGCACAACCGAAGATGCACTCATCAATCCTTTAATTTGCTGAGAGGATTGTTTTAAGGCTGATAGATCATCATTATATTTTAGCGTCACAAACGTAAAGTAAATAACAATACTAAATACCATTGAGGCAATATATAAAAAGTAATTCGACAAATTACGCTGAATATTTTTACGCGCTAAACTAAATAACGTCATTTACTCCACCCCCGATGCTAGACAGCACCTGTAAAATCTCCTGGAAAAATTGCTTCCTTGTGAGAGTCCCACGATGAATTTCCTTAGATAGCTGCCCATCCTGAATAAATAGTATGCGCTGACAGAAGCTAGCTGCAAAGGCATCATGGGTAACCATCATAATGGTAGCTGCTTGGGATTGATTTAAATCACTTAAACTTTCAAGTAAATCTGTTGCTGACTTTGAATCTAATGCACCTGTAGGCTCATCAGCAAAGATTAATTTTGGCTCTGTCACTAACGCACGTGATGAGGCTGTACGTTGCTTTTGTCCACCTGAAATTTGGTATGGATATTTATCCAATAAATCACGAATGCCAAACAATGAGGCAATGCGATCAACTCTTGCGTTAATAGCCTTTGTTGGCATCTTCGCAATTGCAAGCGGCAAAACAATATTTTCTCGAACCGTTAAAGAATCAAGTAAGTTATAATCCTGGAAAATAAACCCTAAATTATCCCGACGAAAATCTGCTAATTCCGCATCCTTCATACGTGCTAAGTTGGTATCACCAATAATAATTTCACCAGTCGTTGGTGTATCAATCGTTGCTAATACATTGAGAAGCGTAGATTTACCTGCCCCTGAAGGACCCATTACACCAACAAACTCTCCTTTTTCTACTTCAAATGATATATTTGATAGCGCTGTAAAAGTATTTGCGCCTTTGCCGTAAGTTTTTCCAACGTTTTGAACCTTTAATAATGGCGTCATATACGCTCACCTCTTCTTTCTGACCTTAGTATACGACTCCAAACTTACAGCAAATTTGTCGTAAGCTTACAGCAACCTTAAATCAATCATTTGTCGAAAAGTTAATATCTTTTATCGAAACATTTCCCTCTTTTATCGCCCAATTTTTAATAAATATCGACATAAAAAAAGAATTCACACACAGATTGTGCATGAATTCCCCTAAACTATTGTGCTAAGACTTTCCTAATATCATCCTCAAAGCTATGTGGCTTATCTGCTGATGCGTAACGTCCAACAACCTCACCATCACGATTGACAAGGAATTTTGTAAAGTTCCACTTAATGCTGTTGCCTAAAAATCCTTTAGAGTGAGAAGTGAGATAATCAAAAATAGGATGCGCTTCTTTGCCGTTCACCTTGACAATCTCATGCATTGGGAACGTCACTCCATATGTCAGTCGACACTGTGATGCCGCCTCTTCTGCAGTCGCGAGCTCTTGCTTAAACTGATTTGACGGGAATCCAAGGACAACAAGACCTTCCTCCTGGTATTTCTCATAGAGACCCTCTAATTCCTCAAACTGCGGTGTAAAGCCACATTTTGACGCTGTATTGACAATTAGCATAGGCTTTCCCTTATATCGTTCCAGGCTATAGATAGTACCATCCTCTAAGGTTACGTTAATATCATAAATGCTCATTTCTCTACCTCCTATTTATAAACGTCCATTCTTTCTTGCAATCTGCTGCAATGGATCCCAAACACCGTTAAATGGCGGCGCATAGGCTAAATCTAAATCTAATAAATCAGGTAGTGTCATTTTACTGTATAAAGCTGTCGCAAAAACATCAATACGCTTATCAACACCAGAAGGTCCCACAATTTGAGCACCTAACAACAGTTGATCTCGCTTTCTCACAATAATTTTAATGTACATTCGTTGAGCACCAGGGTAATAACCTGCAATATGGCGAGCCGATAATTTAAAAGCCTCATAGTCAAATCCCAGCTCTTTTGCCTTCTGCTCATTAATACCCGTTGTAGCAATTGTTAAATTGAAAAATTTTAAAATAGAAGTACCCACTATGCCACGAAACGGTGCAAATTTACCAGACATATTAAGTCCAGCCAGCCGTCCCTGCTTATTAGCAGTCGTACCCAACGGTATATAATCTAAGCGTTCCTTGACAATATTGAAATGCGTAGCACAATCACCAGCAGCGTAAATATTTTCGATAGAGGTCTCTAAATGGCGATTAACAATGATTGCACCATTTTTCAACATTGCTATACCTGTTCCCTCTAAAAATTGTGTATTCGGCTTAATCCCTACAGCCATAATCACTAAATCTGTTTGGAGGGCACCTTTATCTGTCAACACTTGTTCCACACGGTGCTGACCTTCAAACGCTTCTACATCTGTATTTAGCAATAGTTCAATATCATTCTTTTTTGCCTCATCATGAACATGCTGGGCAAATTCTTCATCTAAAATTCTAGCAACATAGCTGCTTCGCTGAATTAACCTTACCTTTTTACCACATGCATGAATCGTTTCAGCCATTTCTAGACCAATATAGCCGCCACCGATAATAGTGACAGTTTTTATATCTGGTGTTAAATCGGCTAGTAAGTCCTCTAACTGAGGAATTGTTTTCACCGTGTGTATACCTGCTAAATGCGCACCTTTTTTCACTGGCATCGTTGGATCTGCACCCGTTGCGATAAGAAGTTTATCATAAGGGAGTTCAAAGGCTTCCCCAGATGCCTGTGTACCAAAAACAAGCTGCTTGTCTACGTCTATTCCATTTACTTCATAACCTACTCGTGCATCAATGCCATACTTATCACGAAATGTTTCTACATCTCTTGCAATAAGCCGCTTTGTCGATGAAATACGTCCATCCACTACATAGGGCAATCCACATTGCCCATATGAATAAATAAACCCACGCTCTAAAGATGTTATTTCTGCGCCTGGTACATTTCGATATATCTCCATTGCTGCTGACATTCCTGCAGCATCTCCCCCGATGATTACGTATTTCATTCAACAATCCCCCTTATTTTTTTCTCGTCGCCACCAATCCAGCATACTCATCAATAAACAGATGACGTTTCCCTCCACTAATTAAGACACGAGCTACATGTATGATAATTATAAGTCTAATAAGCAGTGCAGCCATAAATGCTACTAATGTAATTACTATTTGTAGTACATAGAAGGGAGAATCCATATTCAGCTTAATTTGCCCTAAAATCGCAATCATCTCTAAAAGACTAATCGTTGCTAATATCGCAAAGCAGCGTCGCCATATTTTCTGAATAATACCGTTGCCCTTTACACTAGTCATCGTAAAGCGTAAAACCTTCATACCAATAGTTGCTCCCCCTGTAATAGTCGGAACTAGACCAAATAGCAACATATACATTAGGAACTTTATAAAAAATTCAAAAATGCTATTATTAGGAACTACAGCCCCTACTACAACCAAAATAAGCTGTGCAATAAATAAATCAATAATGATGGCTAGTAATATAGATAGTGGTTTGACGATATCATTTTTTGCAATTTCTGCTGCCTTTGCCTGCACTGCCTCATGAGAAGGAAACAGCGCCCATACAATAGGTGCTAAAAAGAATCCAAGCCATGCACCAGCACTATTAAGCATTAAATCATCTACATCAAAAATACGGTACGCACAATTAAAGATGCCATAAACTCCTGTAACTTGAGTTACCTCATAAAACAATGTTAGCAAAAAGCTGATGATAAATGCACGTTTCCAGTACTCTCTTTTTTTAAGAAAATAACGCAAGTATATCCCAAATGGCATAAGTAATAAGAAATTATAAAAGGCTTGAAAAAAAGCTGGTTGCTTCGTTATATAAAGCCACGTTGAGGGACTCGTAAGAACGATTCCACTATCCTTTAAAATATCCCTAATAAATTGAAATGGGCGTAAATTATAGTGAACAGTATCCGCAGCTTGTAGCGAACAAGTATCACGAGTTGGAGGAAACGGTAATAAGACTAAACATAATGCTGATAAAAAGTAAAAAATAAAGGAGAACATAATAATCGTTTTAGATATTGATAAATAACCGTACTTTCGATACGTATAAATTAGCCAAGGTATAAACAAAGCAAAGGATAAAAAAATGGTTATAAGAAAAGCCACCATAATCGATTGTGTATATAAAGACATAAAAGCACCTCTTCGTTTTAAATTCCCGTTAATCCTAACGCTAAGTTTTAGTCTACCCTTTGAACACAACACTACTATTTCAGTAATCTTAAATAATTCTTAAATCAATTACAAATAACAATTCAAAAACTCTACCATGTGAAACAACAGACAGTAAAACTCAACCTCTTTGAAGTACAGTTACTGAGATGACAATAGAAAAATTCTTCCTATACAGCCATAGTTGGTCAATTTTTACGTACTTTAAAAAAGCTTCGATTACATTGCGGCTAAAATCTAGTGCACAAGCGAATGTTTGTGTTTATTTCTTGTTTATCACCTTTAACTTTGCCATACATATTGCAAAAAAATGAAAAGTAATTTAGCAAATTGAACAGTTTAAAAATGAGCTCATGTAGCGTAGGGATTTTACATGATGAAATAAGTATCTAACAGTAGTCATTTAAAAGTTTAATTTATGATATATGGACTATTCGGGAACTTTTTGAATATTCGGACGTATTAAATGATTATCAATTAAATCTCTAATGGGGGTGTTGTTCTTGAAAAAGTGGTCAACTTATATATGGAAATTAATTTGGGTTATTGGGTTATTTTTATTAACAATCATCAGTTATGATATTAAATATCAAATTAAAGTTATCTCAGCTACAACATATAGTATAGTTCCTGTTTTTTGGGCTAATTTTATTATTCTCTTTATGTGGGGTGTCTATTTATCACTTATTTTTATAAAAAAATGGACCATTAAAATAAATTTGCCCTTACTTATTTGTGTATTCCTTCCTTGTTTTCTCTTTTCGCTATATGTGCCATTAGCTACATTTTTGCCATTATCTTTACCCATAGGTGGTATATGGTTTAATAAAGCCGTAAGTTCTAATTTAATTGAAATGGTTGCAGGTTTAACATTCATGTTAAGCATTTTTAATAATTTAAAAAGCGAGAGTGAATAAAACAGTTTGTAATTACTACACTCAGAATTTGAGAAGTAGCTACCAAGTTGTTTATGACTTTTATTCAGCCACTTTTGGTATGACGGATTTACTACTAGCATACAGCCTTTGGGGTTGAATCAGAAGGACTTATTCTGTCCTTTTTAACAGGATTCCTTCAAAGGCTTTTTTGCATACAAAAATAAAAAGGCTGTATCGCAAAGTCGATCTACATCAACTTTGCGGACAGCCTCCATCCTTTAAATGGGTTATTAAGCTTTTGCTAATTCCTCTTTGCAGAAGGCTAAAATTTCATTTAACTCTTCATCCTCTAATGCAAAATCTAAATACTCGCCCTCTGCCTTTTCCATAATAAAGTAGTTTAAAATAAATAGCTCTTCACCTTTTTCAGCGATTAGTACTCGTATTTCAATACCGGCTTCGTGGTAAAGCTCATCTTCTTCGTCCACTTCCACGTCTAAAATAAACTCGTAACGCTTACCCTCAATTATGTTTGTTGGATCTAAAATTTCTTCCATTGAGAATTGTGTAATTTCCATCATACTAGCTCCTTTATGTTAACCTGTTCTTTTATATATTAAATCAAATTCAGCATGGGTCAACTAGAAAACTCGTATACACCTATCCTTAATTATGACACAATAAATTTAAAGAGATGCTTCTCTTACGGATACACTACATAAAAGGAGGCTTTTTCTTGAAGGAGCTATTATATTACCAAGACGTGATGCTGCGAGAATTTGATGCGACTGTTATCAGTAAAGGAACTGATGAAAATGGTAGAAACTTCATTGTGCTTTCAAATACTGCGTTTTATCCTACGGGTGGTGGACAACCACATGACACAGGGACAATAAATGGTATTGAGGTTATTGATGTTGAAAAGGTGGACGATGAAATACGACATTATATTCAGGGTGACGTTTCCATTTTGACTGGAGACGTGCAAGGGCAAATAAATTGGCAACGTCGCTTTGATCATATGCAGCAACATGCAGGGCAGCATATATTAACAGCAGCTTTTGTCGAGCTATTTAATCTACAAACTGTTAGCTTCCACTTAGGCAGTGAGCAGGTCACAATTGATCTAGCTGTGGATACAATTTCTGAAGAACAGCTTTTAGCAGCTGAAGCTCTTGCCAATGATATTATTTTAGAAAATCGTCCAATTGAAACGACGTGGATTACAGAAAATGAACTGGAGAACTATAATCTACGTAAAGATGTAGCTGTCACTGGAGATATTCGACTAGTGATTATTCCTAATTTTGATTATAACGGTTGTGGTGGGACACATCCAATCTCCACTGGACAAGTTAGCGCAATTAAAATTTTGGGCACTGAAAAAATGAAGGGCAATATTCGTGTCTCCTTTGTGTGCGGTCAGCGGGTTTTAAAAGAGCTAGCCATGCGTAAAAAAGTACTAGCTGACGTGGCAAGACAGTTAAGTGTACCTGAAGCAGAAGCCGCTGCTGCACTTGCTAAAATTTTATCAGCACAAAAAAATACGGAAAAGGCACTTTCTCATGTAAAAGACGAGCTGCTCCAATTTGAAGCAAAGGCACTCATTTCCAATAACAACCACATGATCGCTGCTGCCTTTTCTCACCGTACGATGCAGGAGCTACAAAAGCTAGCTCGTTTAATTGTTACTGAACAAACAGATGCTATCGTACTTCTTGTCACTGAAAACGAAGATAAGCTTCAGTTTGTTGCAGCAAGAGGTGCAGCAACTGAAAGAAGTATGAAAGATATAGCTGCAAAGATTTTACCGCTCATAAATGGAAAAGGTGGCGGTAATGATCAAATGGTTCAGGGCGGTGGAGAGCAGTTAATCTCTACAGGGGAACTCCTTAAAGCCATGCAAGATGTGCTTATTTAACTTTTTAAAACATAAGAAGAGCTGTCTAATCAACGACAGCTCCTTTATCTTTTAAAGTTTAAATTTCTGGGTAGCCCCATACAATCGTTTTGCCATTTCAGAAAGTTTAACAGTTTGATCGTTCATCATTTGCACTGTTTTCATTTGCTTTGTCGTAGCATCTGTCACATCATGCACGTAGTCACTTGCTGCATGAGCCGTTGCCGCCATCTCCTCCATAGAGGCTGACACTTCCTCTGTGTTCGCAGACATTTGTTCAGCTGAAGCATTCATTTCCTCAATCTGACTAGAGATTTCACCTACTGCATGTACCATTTCATCAAAACGCTCACCCAATGTTTCAATAGATACTAATCCACGTTCAACATTTTCCTCTCCCATTTCAGCTGCTTTTACTACTTCTAATGTGTAGGATTGTACTCTTTCTATAAGTACATTAATCTTTGTTGCTGATTCAGCTGTTTGCTCCGATAGCTTGCGAACCTCTTCAGCGACAACTGCAAATCCTTTGCCCGCATCTCCTGCGCGTGCTGCTTCAATCGATGCATTTAGTGCCAATAAATTTGTTTGGTCAGAAATATCCGTAATCATTTTTGAAATTAAACTAATTTCTTCGGACTCTTGTTCCAGTTTACGAATGTTTTCTATTTCCAACGAAGTCCCCTGTTGAATTTCATTCATTCGTGTAATGGAATGTTGAACAGCTTTATTACTTTCTCTAATTTTCTGGGAAATAAATTGTGTATTTGTAGCAATTGTGGAAGCCACCTCTGCAACGTTCTGAACCCCTAAAGCCATTTGTTCCATAGCTGACGCGCTTTCCTCTGCCATCGCTGTTTGACTTTGCGCACCACGATCGACCTCATTTATTGCCCCTGCTATTTGCTTAGATTGTTTTGTTACAGCATGCACATCTTCCATTAAATCGCATGAGGCTTCATTGACGGCAGTAGCTTCTTGTCCCACCTGTGAAATCATTTCCCGCATATTGTCCGTCATTTGGTCTAAAGCTTTTGACATTGTCCCCATTTCATCATGTCGTTTTAAATATTTTTCGGGGATTTCCTGAGTAAAGTCACCTTCAGATAGCCCCTCAGTAATGCGTAAAACATGACGTAGCGGTCTGCTGACAGATCGTGAAATTGCAAATGAGATAAGCAAGCCTAATATAGTGACAACAACTGTTGTAATGATGAAGTTGACTTTTAAACGTGAAAGACCTGACATCATTTCACCCTCTAGCGCAATAACACCCATTTTCCAGCCATTCTCTAAAGTGTGATAACCTAAAAGATTTGTACCTGTTTCATCATTTTGAAAGGAAAAATATCCTTGCGTATGATCAATCATTTCTTGAGCAGCTAATGCCCTCCCCGTCACTTTTCCTGTTTCTTTTGCCGCTTCTATTGGATTATATTGTTCTTTTACATAATCATGGTTGTTATGACCAATAATCGTACCTTTTCCATCTAGCATGAAGGCATAGCCACTTTCTCCAACTTTAATATCCTCTACAATTTTTGATAAATAATAGCCATCGATACGAGCTAACAATAAAGCCTTTTCGCCTGTCACTGTATCTATAGGAGAAACAATTAGAATAACTGGCTCACCTGTCACCCGACTAATTGTTATGTCGGACATAACGGATTTACCTGTAAAACCTTCCTGCACATAGGCACGGTCCCCTAAATCAGCTATAGTATCATCTAAATAATGGGCAACACCATCAGCAGTAATAATCCCAAACCCTAAATAATTCTCATTATCTGCAAGGCGCTTCGTTAAATATTTCTTTTGATCTTCAAAATTCATACTACGAATTGCTTCCTGCTCGGCAATTGCCTCTACCTCCACTAAAGTTAATTGGAAGTGCTCCTCTATGTATTTTGACACATCTGCTGCCCTAGATACTAAATTGGATTCAACCTGCTCATCCACCGCTTTCGTACTACTAATCATGGTAGATGCACCAAGCGTTCCACACGTTACAAATACTAGAGCTATAATTGCGACAACTAGTTTACCACCTATACCCTTAATCCACATATTCTTTTTTCTCACATCTCCCATATTTAACATCTTTTTTAGTATTTTTTTGTCCTTCTTCTTCAGAGTAAGGTCACAAAAAGAAGAAGTCAACAAAACTTTTCCAATAAGAATAATATTTGTTTAATAATGGCATTTACACTACTTTAATAGTGTTTACATTTCTGAACATATTACTCACTTATTTTCTCAATTACATTCGATTGGTTTTTACAATTGGATAGAAATAAAATTTCTTCCAGTAAGTTTGATTATAATTGATTTTTTTTGCTGATTATAAAAGATAGGAAAGTTTCTATACATTTGAGGGGAGGATTTCCATGAGTTCAGAAAATAATGTTTCACGACGAGATTTTTTAAAAACAACAGGGATTGCAGCAGGTACATTAGTCGGTGGTGGAATAATCGGAGGACTTGTAGGCTATAACCTACCAGGCAAGGGAACTTCCACACAAGAGCATGGTCAGCATGGTACTACGAATGAAGCGCTTGGCTCACCAAAAGCAAAAATGTTCTTTATGAATCAGAGAGATTTCAATATTTTATCTAATGCTACTGAACGTATTTTTCCAGAAGATGATTTAGGTCCAGGAGCAAAAGGTTTAGATGTCCCTTATTTCATTGATCATCAGCTCGCAGGACAATACGGAAGTAATTCCAAAGAATACATGCACGGTCCGTTTGCTGAGGGGGCCCCAACTCAGGGCTACCAAAGTCGCCTAACACGCGGAGAGATTTTTAAGCAAGGAATCCAAAAATTTGAATCTGAGGCTCAGAAGCGCTACAAAAAAAGCTTCAATGATTTAGATGGCAAACAAATGGATGAAATTTTGACAGCCTTCCAGAAAGGTGAAGTACAAATGAGTGGTGTCACCTCTGCATTCTTCTTTACTTTATTGCGTGCAGCAACATTAGAGGGGGCATATTCTGACCCTATGTATGGTGGAAACAAAAATATGGATGGCTGGCGTATGAAGAATTTCCCTGGTCATCAAATGGCATATATATCACTAATTGAAGATCCGAAATTCCAAAAAATTGAGCCTAGTTCATTAGGCGGTCATTAACAAAAGGAGGTTAGCACATGGCAACAACATTACCGAGCGTAGACGTTGTAACAGTCGGTGTAGGTTGGACAGGAGGCATTGTCGCTGCAGAATGTTCGAAGGCTGGATTGAAGGTCGTTGGCTTAGAGCGTGGGCAAAAACGTGGGACAGAAGATTTTATGAGTATTCATGACGAGTATCGTTATGCAATTCGATATGATATAATGCAAAACCTTTCAAAAGAGACAATCAGTTTCCGAAACAATCGCAACATGAAGGCATTACCTATGCGACAGCTTGGCTCCTTCTTACTTGGCGAGGGGCTTGGAGGTTCTGGCACACACTGGAACGGTATGACATATCGCTTCTTGCCCTACGATTTTCAAATTAAAACATTAACGGACAAGCGCTATGGCCCAAATAAACTCGGACCTGACTATCTAATTCAAGATTGGGCATTAACATACGATGAGCTGGAGCCCTATTTCGACAAATTCGAAAAAACAGCAGGTATTTCTGGCGATGGCAAAAACCCATTTAGTGGAAAACGCTCAAATCCTTATCCTACGGGACCTATGAAAATGACGCCAATGCTTCAGCAATTTGAAAAGGCGACAAAAAAACTTAAGTTATCACCCTATATGGTTCCTTCTGCAAATGTATCAGAGGTTTATAAGAATCCTGATGGTGAAACGATTAATGCTTGTCAATATTGCGGCTTTTGCGAGCGCTTCGGCTGTGAATATGGGGCAAAGTCATCTGCAGAAATAACGGTTGTACCAACTGCCTTAAAAACAGGTAATTTTGATTTACGTTATAACTCCAACGTTGTAGAAATCCTCAAGCAAGGCAATAAAGTAACTGGTGTTAGATATATCGATACGATATCTGGAGAAGAATTTATACAACCTGCAAATGTCGTTGTTCTTACAAGTTATGTCTTTAATAACGCCAAGCTATTGATGGTCTCTAATATTGGAGAGCGTTATGATCCAGCAACGGGAAAAGGAACACTTGGAAGAAATTATTGCTATCAAATACTTCCTGGTGCTGCAGGATTCTTTGACGAGCAGTTTAACACATTTATGGGGGCAGGCTCACTTGGGGTGAGTGTTGATGATTATAATGGAGATAATTTCGACCATAGCGACCTAGATTTTATTCATGGCGGAAATATAGCACTGACGCAAACAGGCACACGCCCTATTGTTTCAAATCCAACTCCCCCTGATACACCCACATGGGGACCCGAGTTTAAAAAGCAGTCTATTCACTACTATACACGCTCATTCGGTATCGGTGCTCAAGGTGCTTCCATGCCACATAAAGAAAATTATTTATCTCTTGATTCGACCTATAAGGATGCTTACGGTTTACCTTTAATACAGTTAACGTACAATTTTACAGATCAGGATCGAGCACTTCATAAATTTATCTCGGCTCGTGCGGCTGACATTATGAAGGAAATGGGCGCAAAAACAGTTGTCCCAAATGCTGAAATCACTGATTACAATATTGTGCCGTATCAAACAACACATAACACCGGCGGAACTGTTATGAGCTCAAAGCCAGAGGATGGGGTTGTCAATAATTATCTTCAACATTGGGATGTAGAGAATCTATTTGCTGTGAGCGCAGGAAACTTTGCTCATAATAGCGGCTATAACCCTACTGGTACATTAGGTGCACTAGCATACCGATGTGCAGAGGGTGTTGTGAAATATAGCAAATCAGGCGGTTCATTGGTGTAAAAAATATACTAATTTAAAAGGAGACGAGACTATGGGAGGACTTGGAGCGATTGGAGTACCTGGACTAATTATTATTTTAGTCATTGTTTTAATTGTATTTGGCCCGAAAAAACTACCAGAAATCGGCGGAGCTGTTGGTAAAACGTTTGCAGAGTTTAAAAAGTCCACAAAGGGGCTTATAGATGATGATGATGAGCAACCGAAAAAAACAGAAAAAAAATCTGATGCTTCGTAGGAGGTGTTCCTATGGATCCATATGAAGACAGAAAAAGAAAATATTTAAGTCCTCTTGATAAGAAAGAAGCTAAGCCTCTCACATCTGTGGAGGCTTTTGTTGAAACTCCATCTGAAATTGAACAGGGTTCCGTGACGGATCAACCACTCTTTCCAATGGCTTCATTGTTTGAGCATATTATAGAATTAAGAAAGCAGATAATTAAAGGACTTGTCGTTTTTATTTTATTTTTTATTGTTGTATTCTCTACCATTAATATTTGGTTTCCTTATGTAACTCGGGGGCATTCACTTATTATTTTAGGACCATTAGAGGTAGTCAAATTTTACATGACAATCTCTACCACACTTGCCTTTGGTCTTTCGATGCCATTTCTAATTCACTTTTTATGGGGCTTCGTAAAGCCAGGTTTAAAGGAAGAAGAAAGTCGCTTTCTTGGACTCTATGCACCTGTCATGCTAGTGCTCTTTTTATTGGGTGTAGCCTTTGGTTATTTTGTTGTAAATCCACTTAGCTACACATTCCTAGTAAGCATTGGAGCCAAAAACTTTGATGTAATGGTGTCAGCAAGTGAATACATGCACTTCTTAGTTATGACCACAGTTCCCCTTGGACTACTATTTGAGTTACCTATCGTTGCCCTATTTTTATCATCCATTGGTGTTCTCACAGCTGAATCTATGAAAAAAATCCGCGGCTGGTCTTATATTGCGATGGGTGTTGGTTCGGCTGTCATTACCCCCCCTGATTTTATCAGTCAGCTGCTTGTACTAATTCCAATGGTTATTTTATATGAAATAAGTATATATCTTGTGAAACGTATTGAACGAAAACAAATAGAAAGCACTGCGCAGTAAAGACGCAGTGCTTTATTTTTTCTTTAACTCCATGACGACAATTTCCGGCAAATTAAAAATTCGAAAAGGTACAGAACTATTCCCTAATCCTCGGCTAACGACCATCGTTGTAGAATTTTCTTCATATACACCTGCCGTATATTTTGGGAATAATCCCTGGCCTCTAGCAAAGATACCACCGATACCGGGAATACGGACCTGTCCACCGTGAGCATGTCCTGCAAACACTAAGTCAATTTCATAATTTACATACGTATTAAACACTTCTGGTCGATGTGCTAATAAAATGGTTAAAACATCTGGTTGTACATTTACCATCTCTAGCATGTCTTCTGTTGTTCTACCCATTAACGGATCCTCTATACCAACAATCGCTAAGCGCTCCCCGTCGCGCTCTATAACTGTCGATTCATTGGCTAATATATGTACACCTAACGATGAAAGCACCTCATAAATTTCACTTACCTTATTAGTAGCTACCTCATGGTTTCCAAGTACATAGTAGACATCCGCTAGTTTCACTAATCCTCTAACAGCCTGCAAGCTACGCTCCAAATCATAGCGATTACTGTCAATTAAATCACCTGTAATAAAAATCAGGTCAGGATTAGTTGTCTTCACCTTTGCTATGAGTTTCTCTTGCTGTTCACCAAAGAGAGCATCCTGTAGGTCTGTTATTTGGGTAATGCGTAGCCCGTCGAAGCTAGCAGGCACTTTTTCCGATTCGAATACATGCTTGCTGACAACCAGCCAGTGATTGTTTACGTACAAAAAAATGACTATAAAAACAAAAAAGATAACTACATATAATAATTTTTTCAATCGCAATCGCTCACCCTGTGGCTACTTGTTCAGAATAATTCTGACTCTCCTATTATAAGCAAAAAACAAAGTACATGCACTTAGAATACTCAAATAGTCTATATCAAATTCATGCCTATATTTATTTCCTAACTTTTCACATGATATAATATGAATAGAAGCCATTCCTCTTAAAAAAGGAAATTGTAAAAGGACAGGGAAAAAATGAGGAAGTTATTACTAATATTGATCGTAATTATTAGTATTGTGATTATCGGAGGAGCCTCTCAGTTACTCAAACAGGAAAGTACGGATGCTCCAAAGGCCATTGGAGGAGTATTAGATCTTCGACAGTACAATTTTCAACACCAACCCGTTAAGTTGGATGGGGAATGGGATTTTGTCCCCAATAAATTAATAAATTATCCTGAATTCAATCACTATGATTCTTATTTAGTGAAAGTTCCATCATTGTGGACAAAATATAAGATGGATGGTGAAAGCCTCCCCAAATTCGGAAATGGTACATACCGACTTAAAATTTTGATTAATAACACTGATGATATTTTAGGCATCAAGACAGGTAATATTCGTCTGTCAAATACTATATATATCGATGGAAAAAAGATTGGACAAAGTGGGGTGCCAGCAGAAGATTCGTCATATGTGGCTAATAATGTTCCATATGTTGCATATTTCTCGCCTAATAAACGAGAGATTGAGCTTATCTTGCATGTGGCTAATTATGATTATGCTTCAGGTGGAGGAATTATTGGTTCAATTTTCATTGGAGATCAAGACGGAATTAGCAAACTACGTGAAAGCTCTATTTTTTATGATTTAATTACCATCGCTGCTTTTTTTACAATGTTTATCTATTTTGCGGGCTCTTATCTTTATGCAAAGCTTGAAATTGAGCAGCTTTACTTTTCCTTTTTCTGCCTCTCTATAGTTTTATATAGTGTTACTCATGGTGAAAAGCTTTTACTGTCTTTTCTCCCAATCAGCTATGAGCTTCTGATAAGGATACAAATAGTTTCAAGTATCGGTACTGGCATTTTTATGTTGCTGTATTTTTACCATGCCTTACAACAATTTGCCCAAAAAACAATAGTGGAAACTCTTTGTATAATTGGATATATTTTAATATTCTCAGTTGTTCTTCCAATATCCATAAACTCGCAAATACAGAGCATTTACTCTCTTTTTATTTTTTTGAATATTCTTTATATCTTTTATATTCAGTTCATTGCTATCTATAAAAGGGCTGTAGGAGCAATTTATTTATGGCTCAGTTCCATGGCAATTCTCATCTATGTAATTGTTGCCACTTTAAATCTTAATATTAATCTTGAAATCTATTCCTTACCTCCCTTATTGCCATTCATTTGTTTAACGATGCTATCACTATATATATCTCATCGTTTTACAGATTCTTACTTAGAAAAAGGAAGACTGACAAGTGCGTTGATGCGAGTGGATAAATTAAAAGATGAATTTCTTGCAAAAACTTCACATGAATTTCGAACACCGTTACATGGTGTTATTGCCATTTCCCAGTCTATGTTAGAGCCGAATGAAAACGAAACATTAACAAATGAACAAAAAGAAAAAATCTCTCTCATAAATAACATCACTAAGAGATTATCACATCTTGTCAATGATATATTAGATTTTTCTAAACTAAAAGAAGGAGAATTAAAGCTGCATACAACTACTGTCGACCTATTTTCTGTAACCCATGTCATCGTTGAAATATTATCGTACATTGGAAAGAAAGATGTGAAAATCTGTAATCACATTGAACGGGGGCAGTTTGTTTTAGCTGATGAGGATAGACTACGGCAAATTCTTTATAATCTTATTGAAAATGCTGTTAAATTCACTAGCCAAGGAAGAGTAGAGATTTCCTGCCGTAAGGAACATAAATATCTCACTATTGAAATAAAGGATACTGGACATGGTATAGCACCAGAACATTTAGAGACAATTTTTGAGCCATTTCAACAATTAGAGCATACTGTGGGAGGAACAGGTTTAGGTCTAAGTATTACGAAAGAACTGGTGAAACTTCAAGGTGGAAAAATTACCGTTCATTCAGTCCTCGGATATGGAACGACTTTTTGTGTCAAATTACCTTTAGGACAGCCTAAAAAACAAGGGCTGAATAAGCCTCAAGAAGATAAAAATACATTATCGAATGATTTGCTACTAACATTCCCTTACATAGTTGAGAACAAAGCGAAGAAAAAAATTATAATAGCTGATGATGATCATATCAATCTCAAAGTATTAATCGATATCCTTAAAAAGGAGAATTACTATATCATCGCAGTAGACGATGGCCATCATGTTCTCGAACAATTAACAAGGCATCCTAATGTAGATTTATTGATTTTAGATATCATGATGCCTACTCTTTCAGGATACGAGGTATGCCAACAAATTAGAAAAAACTATACTTCTACAGATCTACCAATATTAATGCTCACAGCGGCTATCCGTCCAGAGGATATGATTGCAGCCTTTCAATCTGGTGCAAATGATTTTCTACATAAGCCTCTAGACATTGCTGAGCTAAAAACTAGAGTGCGGAATCTTATTTTGTTAAAGGAATCTGCGGAGACTGCTATTAAGATGGAGACTGCGTTTTTACAAGCCCAAATTAAACCACATTTTATTTATAATGTGTTAAATTCTATTCTCTCACTTAGCTATTTAGATTTAGAGAAAGCACGAGCCATGATTACAAATTTTGCAACCTTTTTAAGAAGTAGCTTCTCTTTTGAAAATACAAATAGCCTCTTTCCTCTTGAAAAGGAATTAACACTTATACAAGCGTATGTGAACATTCATCGTATGAGATATCCTGAACAGCTTGAATGGCAGATTGAAATGGAGAACGAACTACATTGTCTTATTCCCCCTCTATTGCTTCAGCCATTAGTTGAAAATGCACTTTTCCATGGACTGAAAACCAAACGGGTGAATGGCCATGTGAAGGTAATTATTACGCAAGAACAACAGATAGTTACTTTCAAAATTATTGACAATGGCATAGGCATGGAACAAGAACTGTTAGGAAAGATATTATCTGAAGAAGCACCCTCTAACAATGGTGTTGGTATTCGCAATATTTCTAAACGTTTGAAAAAATATGACCACGCATCGCTTCGGATTGAAAGTATTGTAGATAAAGGAACAATGGTAGAAATAAAATTCCCACTGATTTTGGATGAAAAAGGGTGAAATTATGTTAAAAGCTGTCATTGTAGACGATGAAATTTTGGCAATTCATTTGTTAGAGGCAATGCTAATGGAAGGCAATTCCATTGATGTTATCGGAAAGTTTCTAAATCCCCAAGATGCCATTACAAGCATTTTGACGCTGAAGCCAGATATTCTATTTTTAGATATTGAAATGGCAGAAATGAATGGAATTGAATTGGCCAGTAAAATAGAAGAGACAGCGCATTTAATGGATATTGTTTTTGTAACTGCTTATGAGCATTATGCTTTAGAGGCATTCAATGTTCAAGCAGTCGATTATATATTAAAGCCTATCGAAAAAGAGCGATTAATCAAAACCATTGATAGAATCTGTCAGCGAAGGGGAAAGCTTGACTTTTCAGTGAGTACTCTACATGAAGATATAAAAATCATTGGTGCCTTTCATTTTCATGTTCATTCAGGCAGAGTATATATTGCTAATACTTCATTAACGTTATCTACGAAGGAGTTTCAAATCCTATTCTTTTTAGCACAGCGGCCAGGGCAAATATTCCATCCATCTGAACTATATAAACTTATTTGGGCGGAAGAAAGTTTCGGACAAACAAAGGCATTAAAGGTTCATATTAGTAATTTACGAAAAAAGCTTGAAGCTGCATCAGGACACCAAGCAAAAATTGTAACGGTAAGAGGTTCTGGATATCAGTTAACTCTTTGAATAATAATGCGAAAAAAGCACGCCATCTGTCAAACATTGGCGTGCTCCTTTTTTATATGCTATTTTTTCGCAGCTTCTTGAATTTCATAAAATGCCCAATGCTTAGTAGGAACATCTGTAAATAATGGTGTTTGTATTTCTGTTTTCACCTGACGGGCAAACAATCGGTTTAATACCTTCACTGCTTGGGCACGGGTTAAGAAGTCTTCCGGATTGAACGTGTCCTCTGTAACACCTGTCATAATCCCCGATGCATTAACAGTATCAATTGCTTTAGCTGCCCAATGATTAGTACTCACATCTTTGAATACTATGCTTTGTGAAGCCGTTGTACAGATAGCGGCATTTGAATTTTCAGCACAATGCTGCTCTATCCATCGGGCAGCTACCGTTGCCATTTGTCCACGAGTAATTGAGCCGTTTGGATTAAAGCTAGTAGCTGTTACACCTTTAAATAATCCCGCTCCTTTGACAAACTCTATAGCATTTTTTGCATCATGTTGCAACGTATCTGTATATGTTGCCTCTGCCTGTGGAACCGCATTTCCCGTTAAATGACGAGCAAACATACTCGCCATTTGAGCTCGTGTAACTGGAGCATTCGGGCGGAATGTGCCATCAGAATAGCCTTGGATATAAGGTGTATATATGGCATGAACAGGAGTTGATTCTTCCGCTTTTTCCTTCTCTGGTAAATAAAGAATAGAGAAGGTCGAGAATTTATGAACCTCAAACTGCAAGCCAAGCACACCTTTTTGATAATCTACAATTTTCCCACGCAAGACTTCTTTTGTACCATCACTATGCTCAATATAGATAGCCAGATGATTAAGCTGTTCCTGTGTTAAATCTACAGGTAGAGGTAAGGTTAAAGTGACAGTACGGCTTTGCATATTTGTTTCAATGGTCATCGGACGACCAAGCAACTCAACAAATGTACTTTCTACCAATTGCTGCACCACTGTTTCCCTTTTCGCTTGTTCTTTGATCTGCAGTTGTTTATCCTGCCCTTTTATAGGAACAAGTCGGAAATAGAGATCATCTTTAAACATTTCCAATGAAGTTTTAGGCACTTCAATTCTAATGTTATCTGTTACAATTTCAAGATGGACTGCACCAGTTTGTAGTAGTGTCACCACATTTTTTGGTATGGACACATTGATCTGATTTACTTGATCCTGCTGATCTGGAATGATGATCCGCGCTTTATCATTTCCCTGTTCCTTTAATTTCCTAATCGTTTCTGTTGCACTCTCTGTTGTTAATGTCACTTCATCCTTCATTGTGTTATCTACATTTTTTGTTCGTTTTATTGTTGTTTTAGAAACTAGGTCACCGTCACCAGACTCAACATCAACCACAATTTCCACTACATTGGTTGAAGGTGTTGATGGACCTGATTCAGGATTTGGTGACGGATCAGTATTGCCACCACCTGTATTGCTACTAATCCATTTTGCATAAATCCTTGTGTTCGCTGTAATCGTATTATCAAAATTATATGGCGTTGTGTAGGCATCACTTGTATACCAGCCACCAAATGTATAGCCAGCTTTCTTTGGTGCTGGCGTTGGCTGACTTACTTTTCCTCCATGTGCTACTGACTGATTAGATACAGCGCTTCCTCCTGCTACATCAAAGCTCACTGTATGCGTCACAGTCACAGGGTTCCATTTTGCATACACCGTCGTGTTCGCTGTTATTACACTATCAAAATCATATAACGTTGTGTAGCCATCACTTGTATACCAGCCACCAAATGTATAGCCAGCTTTTGTTGGCACTGGTGTCGGCTGACTTGCTTTTTCCCCATGATTTATTGTTTGATTCGATACGGTACTTCCCCCAGCTACATCAAAGCTCACTGTATATTGATTAACTGCCCATCGTGCAAAAAGTGTGATATTCTCGGTTGCTATTTTAAAGGTATCATTTGGTAGATAAAAAGTACCTGTACCATCCGCCTTTGAATTCCAGCCTATAAAAGAGTGTCCTGTTTTAACTAGATACCCATTATTAGCAGCTACAGTAACATTGTCGTTTTGGCTATATGTTGCATTATCTTGTGGTACAGTTCCGCCTGTATTACCGTTACCATCGTATAAAACAGTATAAGTTAAAGGTGAAATGATTTTAGCTGTTGATGATACTCCTTGATCCCCATCTAAAATTAATAGTCCATCACCTTTTGGCTGTACAGTAAAGGTATAGCTTCCTATACCATTTGTTTGGAACGCGGAAGTAAAATCAACACCTTCATGGACATTTCCAGCTAATACATTTGTTGCAGTTCCAACTGCTGTACCCCCCTTATACAGAAGCACATCATAGCTCTCCGCATTAGGAATGCTTTGCCATTTCGCTATATTTCCATCCCAGGCTAAACCATTTGTAATGCTTGCCAGTTTAACAATCGTCTGTGTATTAGAGGAGTTTGAAGAAATCCCGTCTGAATATGCAATTCCGTCTCCCTTTGCTGTTACCGTAACTGAATATTCACCCGCTCCAGCCGTACGCATTGCTGCTAAGAAATTATGAGATGTTGTATTAGCTATTACATTGATGACACCACCGATTGGTGACCCATCTTTAAAGAGCTGTACATTATAAGAGGATTCATCACCTATATCTGACCATGTCGCCATACCGACAGTGCTTAAATTAACATTGTTCACTTGTTCAAGTGATGGCAATGCTCTTATCACAGTAAGAGTATATTCTTTTGATACTACTCCATTTTCAGCAGTCACTTTAATAGTAATAGTGTTACTACCTACATTTAGAGAAACTGTTTTCAATTGCCCATTTGTGGTGGAGGCACCATTTAAAGTAAGAGTTGCGTTATTATCTGCTGTTGGTGTTAAATCAATAGTTGCAACATCATGAGCTACATTGACTTGATACTCTAGTATACTATTTGTAAATTCCGGGTCTAAACTACCAGATGAAATAAGTAAATTGTTTAAACTGGCATTATCACTTGGAAGTAAAGTTGTAAAACGCCATATATTATTAGCTGTTATACCTGCAATACCTTGATTCGCTGTATCAACGAAGGCCCCATCATCCATCAATACATAATAAGTTGTTGCTTTTGTTAAATTATTGATTAATTGAATTGACACGATACTTCCATTCACTGTCACATTTGCTGCAGTGGCTTCTATCGTTTCTATTAGATTATTATCTTGATCATAGATACGAAGATGTTTTCCCGCAATACCACTCACACTCTTGCTAAATGTTAGCGTTAGCATAGGATTAATAGAAATAGTTGTCGCATTGTTAATTGGCACTGTTGATACCAGTGTGGGAATCGGAACTTCAATGATATCTGTCACCGAAATAGTAAATATTTTTTCAAAAAATAGGCCGCCTTGATCTGTCACCCTAATCCTTACACTGTAGCTATTTTTTGTTTCATAATCAAATGGACTATTCGTTTGTAGTTTATCCCCAGCTATGCTAAAGCTACTATTATCTGTTGAGCCCGCTCCACTTACTAAATTATACGTAAAAGAGGAACCTGCATCAGGGTCAGCGGCACTTAATGTTCCGACCTTGGTTCCTGATGGTTGATTTTCTTCTACTGATGTCGAGCTTAACGAAATATCTGTTGGGGCTTCATTGACATCTGTAATGGAAATAGTAAATGCTTTTTCAAAAGTCAATCCTCCATTATCCGTTACCCGAATTCGAACACTGTAACTGTTTTTTATTTCATAATCAAAGGAACTATTTGTTTGTAGCTCATCCCCTACTATGCTAAAGCTACTATTATCTGTTGAACCCACTCCACCTACTAAACTATACGTAAAAGAGGAACCTGCATCAGGATCAGCGGCACTTAATGTTCCGACTTTGGTTCCTGATGGTTGATTTTCTTCTACTGAAGTCGAGCTTAATGTTATGTCGGTAGGTGCACTATTTTGCGCATCACCATAAGTAATTTTTAAAGAAGGTGCCAATGGTGTCACTTCAGGATCCATCGAGCTACTAAATTTAACTACAGTCATCTCATTTGAATCACTCGTTAATATAAATGTTACATTATTCCCAATAATTGCCGATGAATTTGTTACTAGATCTGTCACATCAATCAATTTTTCATAAACTTGTTCACCGTCACCTTGAGCTACAGCTTCATTTTTTGTAGGAATTCCCTGTATAAAATCGGGAAATTTGTTTTCTAGAGAAGTACTATCCCAATCATCATTACCTATTCTAACTTCTAGATTAGAAAAAGGTTTATTATCTTGATTTATTCCAGCTAAAGCAAGCTGAGCTGAAAGGATAGGTTGAGATGTATCAATACTAAATTTAAGGGCAACAAAATCTTTATTATTATTGATAGTTGCAACATTCATCATATCAGGGTCATTATATTTCGTAAGAATTTGACCGTTAGAATCCTTTTGTACATTCATCTGATCCACGGGAGATAACTGTACTGGAGAACCAGCACTTGCAGGTTGTATTCCTAAGGTTGAGAAAACCATTGCAGAAATGGTTATAATTATTAATATTTTATATATTGCTGTTTTTATAAAAGAAGCTAAATCCATTCCCACTCCCCCTTCTTATGGCTTCTGAGGAAATATTCCCTCTAAACAAATAATAAAGTTCATTGCGACAAAAGGCTGCATATTATTATGTGGCTGATTACCACCTTGTGGCTTTACTATATCTACTTTCATTGCGACTGGATTTTTTACATTAACATATGGTTTTGCCGAAATCGCTAATTCACTTCCCCAAATGGCATTAGTGGGATTGTTGATACCACCTGCTACTACAGATGAACCCTGTACTCTATGTTTATGAATAGGCATTTGCGTTTCATTAAGTGTTACTGTACTTGTTCCTATTGGTTGCGCAAATGTCCTTGTTGTTAAACCAGGACCATCGCCATAGTGCATGGGAGCACGCCCCCTTAAATCAGGTAACTGAAATGTTGTCTTACCATCTCCACCATAAGTTATTCCGATAATGGAAAATAAAGCATTATATTGAGCAATAGATAATAGTCTGCCATCACATAATGCCCAGTCCCTTGGAGCATAGTTTCCTGCGAAAATTCTAATTTCACCTAAATACGGATCTGCCATTCCCTGATTCCTCCTTATCCTCTACTTGGAAAAATACCCATTTTTGCGATACAAAAAGATACGCTTAAATAGGGCTGCATATTATTATGTGCTTTATTCTGTCCAGTAATTGACAAGGCAGCTTCATTCATGGCTGTATTATCCTTTTTAGCATAAATATTCTTTCCGTTAACTGCACCCCATGTATTGTCTTTTGGTGAAGGCTTATCTGTTGTTGATGAGTCTGCTGTTATTTGATGGGTATGAGAGGGTATCTCGTTAATCGTCAATGTATGTGTTTCCTCTCCTCCTACCGTTCCGTAAGCAATCTGATTACCTTGATGTAATGGTACTCTTCCTTGTAAATTTGGAAGCGCAAAGGTTGTCTTACCATCCCCGCCATACGTACATCCTAATAATGAATAAAGCGCAACATTTCCAGTTATCGGCAACAATTGACCATTACAAGGGAGCCACCCATTTGGTATTTTATCGAAACTAAAAAGACGTATTTCTCCTAAAAATGGTTCTGCCATTATACTCACTCCTTTTTATTGGAAATCCGGATAAAGACCCTGCTTTGCAATAATAAAATTAATAACTAATGATGGCATGATGTTACTATGAGAGTAAATACCACCTACATTAGAAACTAACTCGTTGTTCATTTGTACAATATTACTTGAAACATTCGTCTGATAATTTGTGAGGGTTGATATACCCCATGTATTATTAGCTGGCGAATTCTCTGTTGCTTCAGTTGTGATATTATTGGCATAAACACCATGAGTATGTGCAGGTAAATTTTCCTCCGTTAACGTAACTGTCTCCACTCCACCTTTACTAGCCCATGGATACTGAGAACTATTATGAATTGGTAATCTTCCACGTAAATCAGGTAAAGCAAAATTCGTTGTACCATCTCCCCCGTATTTGACACCTATTAATGAAAAAAGTGCCTCATTACCTCTAATAGTCATTAACTGACCATTGCATAATTCCCACCCTACTGGAGCATATTTACCGCTAAACATTCGGATTTCGCCTACATATTGATCTGACATTATGTACCCCCTCCCTTATTGTAATTTCAATGAATGCTATGAAAACGCATTAAGCAACATTTGCTTGGATTTCCATATCTAAAACTTTCGCTATCTCAGATGGTGTATGTTAGCCTTAATCTGATTACTTGTTCAATAAAATTTATGAGATATCAAAATATTCTGTTAATTAAAAATTCATTCTCTATGGAATCATATTCCAGCAAAATAGTAGTGACCTTTTGAAGGGCTAGCCTGATGTTGTAAACGAAGGCATCTCTTATAGACTAGCCGCAATTTCTGCTACCTTTTTTGTTTATAAGGAGCTGTTTGATAGGTACTGAACCTATTAGAGATTTTTGAAAAAATGATTGTAGTACTCTTAGTTCTTCGAGATATTTTTCTTTTTACAGAAAAAAATTCAATATCGTTCTTTTTTATTGCCATCTCATTTTTAAATACATTTCATTAGCTGACACTACTTGAAATCCTAGTCTTTCGTATAGATTTCTTGCTGGATTTGTCTGAAAAACTTGCAATATCACTGGTTTATTTTCTTCTTTTGCCTTCTGCTGAAGTTGAGTAATTAGATATGTTCCTAATCCACTACCCTGGAAACTTGGCAAAATAGAGATATCAATAAGATGAAGATGTTGTGGTAAGTTTTCTGTTAACAACCTACCCACATATTCATCATCTAAAAGAATAATATAGTGGCTTGACTCAGGAAATTGCTGTTTATATGAGATTTGCTGTGCGTACCACTGCATTTCTAAAAAGTGCTGTATTTGTTCAGCAGTCCATCCCCATAAATCTATCTCTTTTCTTCTAGTAGAAACATAGACATCGAAGAGGAATGGCTCATCATCTTTCGTAATAGGTTTAAGCTCTACTCTCATCTTGCCTAAAAATCCTTAGTGGTTACAATGATGGATCGCACAAAGTTATGACCCTTTTCTGGTAGGTCTTCCCAGCTATCTATATGAAATTGATGATCAGCTAAGCATTCAGCTCTATTTTTACTTTTTTGCGGTACATCTAACGATAATGAGATAGTGCCATAGGATTTTTCGCCTGTCGGTACTTTATCACGCCAAGAGCAAGAACCTTCATAGCCATTAGGTCCAGTTGAAGCCTTAATGCCTAATGCCTGAATAGTTGTATTAGGCGGAACATTAAGAGGCTCCTTGTCCTCAATATCCTCTGTATTCCAAATACCCCAAGTTCGCTGCTTATGAAAAACTTCTAATTCACGATCTGTTGCATTTGTAATCATTAACGAAAAAGTCCAAGTTGCCATTTTAACACTCTCCTCCTGTTGTTACTTTCTTTGCATTATCCATAACATCGTATTCATGTGTACGATTCAAAATTGCGTAATCCCATTCGGATGCTCCGATTAATGTAGTCACATTATTTTTATCAGTTCGATATAAAAGAATCATTTTACTAAAAATCCAAGGTACAACATCCATATCTTTATCACTTGGTGCTTCAAATTCTCTATCAATTGATTTTCTCTCTGTTTGCTGTTGCTCTTTTGTCACAGAGTTTAATATATTAAACTTCGCCCTTATTTCCGTCTGTAATTCCTGCGATACACTTGCCTTCACTATTTTTTCTTCAGAAACTGAAGCATTTTCAGTAAATTTTAGTGCAGTCTCAATTGTGCTAACCTTTTCTACTACTCTCTTACTTGTAGTCGATATAAAACGTTCATCTTTTACTTTAATTTTTCCTCTTCTAGTGACCGTCTCAATTTTTGTAGCATCTGCTCTTAAGCAAGTTACCTCAACAGAAAAATAATCATTCACTTCACGCTTTTTCAAATAAAGGCTATCAAAATCTAAATCAATGACCCCATCCCAAAGTTTTTTTGAAATTTTAAATGTAGACGTTTTAAATATTGCACTCTTTTCAAAATGAACCCCGCTTGGAATATACTGATTTAGGTCAATAGCTTCTACATTCTCAACGACTTTCAATGTGTCTATTTTGGACCAATCTGTATATAAACTATTAGGTACTTCCTTTTTTCTTATCCTATCCATCTTATTCGAAATACGTATATCTCGAACAAAGTTATGTCCGTCATGAGTAATACTCTTCCATTCATTTACCTCAAAATATCCATTTGCTTTGCAAGCTGCTTCATTGGGATTATTATATGGAACATTAACATAGAGACTTACTACCCCGTATGGTTCCAGCATTTTCCCCTCCTGATTCCTGTTATTATCCTTCCATGAGCACGAAAATTCATAGCCATTTGGACCAAAAGCAGATTTAACCCCTACTGCCTGTATTGTTTCTCCTGCTTTAATAGATTGAGGTCCTTTATCCTCCTCACTATTTGTATTCCAGTACCCCCAGTGCAATTGTGATTCTACCAACTCTAAATCTCGATCCGTGTCATTTGTAACATTTAAACAAAATGTCCAAGCCATAATTTAATACCTCCGATTGATTCATTTGTTTTAATATTCAGAAATTAATTACCCTAGAGGTCGAGTCCTCTGTATCTGCCGTTGCAGCTATGCTTTCGATACAAAAAACATTTGCTGAATGAAGATAAAATATTTAATTCTTACTACCTAATAAAAAATCTAAAGGTTGCATTTTTTGGTGACTTTTAACTAATTATATTATAGGTCAATAGATTCTACCATGAATTTATTCCATTTTTTAGGTTAATTTTTCTTAACCTTTTGCAATGAAATTATTGATCGTGTTAGGAGCTAGATATGAAGAAAATTATCGGTATAACTACTGGATTCTTTCTATTTATTTTTCTTTTTACCCCTATTGAAGAAAAAACAACTCTTTCTGTACAGCAAGGTATTAATTCCCTATAAGAAATGGAGCTATAAGATAAAGAATTTTATTTAGGATGTCACTGGGAGTTTTATTGGCAGGAGCTGTTAGACGCTGAGGATCTTCAAATTTAAAGTTTAAAGGGCAAAGACTGCCTATACCAGAAAATCCTTATCAAATTAGGAGGCGCAACATCCTGGGGGAATTTTTCCTCCATATGATCTTAAAAGATGATTTTGGGAGAGGATAGATAAAGGTTTATATCAGTTCAAAAAAATTAGAATCCATTTCTGAGCATCCTGTCAAAATTTTAAATGCGCTGTTTTTTTCATCATAAAGATCGTTTATAAATGAAAAAAATCTGCTACCGTTTTAACAGATTCTTTAGTTTTATTAATCTAATTGGAATCGAGAAAAGATTTTCCACACTAGCTCATTTCGATTTGAGACATTTACTTTTTGAAAAATAACCTTTAAATGATCCTGTACAGTATAATGTGAAATACCAAGATTATAAGCAATCTCTTTTGTTGGAATTCCTTTAATAATTTCAAATACCACCTCCTTTTCCCTCGGCGTAAGGTTGTAAGCCTTTATTAAAACATTTAGCATTTCTCTCGATGATGCCTCATTTATTAATAAAGCAATTTGCTGTTCTTGAAGGCTTGTCAGCATAAGTGATGCACGAATAGCAATATAACCTATATCCTTAATAGGGACTATTAAAGAAGTATTGGTATTGTAATTGTCAGCAAGTAGGTTTGCACATATTGCTTGAATAGGCTTAGGTACTTGCCATTCCATTAGGCTTTCATATTTTCTTAAAATTGATAACAATTCGTAAGCCTTTGTATTACTAGATAGTACTCTTAGCTCTTTATCAAAAATAACAATACCTTGCTCTCCCTCTATAGTTGGAAGCCGCTCCTCAATAATATAATGATGGAACTCCTTTAACCTTTTTCCCATAATTGGCATCACTATTTCTATCAGTGCTAGATCTTCATCTTGAAAAAAAGGTGGCTCACTTTCCGCTCTTTTGAACAGTGTTAAAAAACCATAACATTGTTCTTGATAAATTAATGCAGCTCGTATTTCATCACTAAATCCATTAGGCTTTAACACTTCTCTATAGCGGAAGCTTTGACTTGTCGAATCGCTTAGCCTACCTATGTGTTGACCACTGCGTACTAAGAATTCATATTTATTTATATCCTCAATAGTATATTCCAACTCCATAATCTCCTGATGAATAGCC
Source organism: Lysinibacillus sp. UBA6686 (assembly GCF_002455205.1). Lineage (NCBI taxonomy): Bacteria > Bacillati > Bacillota > Bacilli > Caryophanales > Bacillaceae > Lysinibacillus > Lysinibacillus sp. UBA6686. The sequence continues at coordinate 33,905 of NZ_DKJS01000070.1, forward strand.
TCAATTGAATGCTCAGTAACTGCACCTACCGAAAAAAGTGTATGTGCATCCGTTAATGTACAGCAATAAGCATCAAAATGTATTTGTGTTCGTAGAGCTTCTATCATTAATTGGCGGTATTCAAATGAATTTTTGCTGTGCTTTAAGCATTGTTCAGATTTTCTTCTCCAATATTGTGTATCCTTCATAAAAACTTACCTCCCCCCAGAAATATGGGATAGTTCTTTTTTTCTGAGTCTTTATAATTGAGAATAATTCTTAATTGAATTCAAGGCAACAATTAGTGCACCAAAATTACCAGCCATTTTTCCGAACATCTTACTGTCACATCAACTAAAGGCTTATACATGGGGAACGGAAGTATGAATACTTATTTTAAGGAACAGACCAAGACATCTTAGGTAACTTCACAAGACATTCAGCAATCTTTCATAAGAATGATTGCTTAAAGATGAAGCAGTTACTCTCTTCATCTACTCCCCACAAAAATTTAGGAGGTATTTAAATGACCAAACCATTATACAATTGGGATGACTCTTCTGTTTTTGCATACCAACAATCCATTCGTCAGAAGATTATTGGCTACGATCTTATTTATGACATGATGGCAAACATACTTCATAGCTTTCCTACAACACATAAAATTTTAGTAGTAGGCGCAGGTGGCGGACAAGAGCTACTAGCATTAGGTGAATCATTACCTTCTGCTCATTTCACCGCAGTTGATACATCCCATGTAATGCTAGAGCTAGCAGCTAAACAAATTAATATTCTACCGTATACACTTAATATTGAATGGGTTGAAAAAGATTTACTAACATTAAATGTAAAAGACTTATTTGATGTAGCTACCTGTCATTTAGTTTTACATTTTATGGATGATTTTGATCAAAAGAAAGCCATGCTTCAAAAAATAGCAGAGAGCTTGAAGGTAAATGGTGTGTTATTTATATCATCTATAAATGCTGATTTAAATTCTTCAGCGCTCAAGCATCAGCTCCTCTATTGGCGAAGCTCTATGCTCCATAACGGAATTTCTGAAAATCATTGGCAACGTTTTGAACATTCTTTTAACATTACAACCCATCCGATTAGATTGGAATCACTTATTGTTTTGTTGAAGGAGGTCGGCTTTACAACAATCATTCCCTATTTTAAAACACATATGATTGATGCTTTAGTAGCTATTAAGGGAGAAGATTTTATATGAATAAAAAGAATATCTTAATTGTTGGAGGCTATGGTGAAGTCGGTGGAAAAATAGCAAAACTCCTGCTACGAAGCTACCCGAATAGAATATTGATCGCTGGTAGAAATATAGAAAAGGCTAAGCAATTTTGCGCTCGCTGCAATCAGCTTGCAACCCCAATACAGATGGATGTATCCAAGACTGTAAACCCACAGCAATTAGAAGGTGTAGCGCTTGTGATTATGTGTTTAGAGCAACAAGATACTGCATTTACTCAACTCTGCTTGAGGAAGGGCATTATGTATATTGATATTACTGCCAGCTATGCCTTTCTAAAAAAATTAGAGGATCTTCATCCAATTGCTGAACAACATCATTCTACAATCGTTTACAGTGTTGGTATGGCACCAGGATTAACTAATTTAATGGCGATGCATGCTGCACAGCAATTAACTACTATCGATCAGCTTCATATCTCAATTTTACTTGGAGCTGGTGATACTCATGGCACCGCGGCAGTTTTATGGATTTTGGACCAGCTAAATCAGCCCTACCACCTTAATTACCAGCATAAAAGGCAGACCACCACTAACTTTACAAATAGGAGAGTTGTTCAATTTAAGGGTGTTGGAAAGCGTAGTCTCTATCAATTTAATTTTTCTGATCAACATACATTATCCAAGCATTTCTCAACTAGTCAAATCGTTACGAGAATGGGCTTTGATGTAGAGGCGCTCAATCGATTCGTCTCGTTTTTACAAAAAAGTCGTCTATCCTATATGTTAAAATTGGACAAGGTACAACAACTACTTGCATCAGCTATTCAAAAAATAAAAATTGGTTCTGATGTTTGTGGCATTAAGGTAGAAGCGATTGGTAGGGATCAGTTTGAGGAGAGAACTGTAGCAATAACATTTTTGGAGCATAACGAATCAATGGTAACAGCTAAAATTGCAGCAACTGTTGCTACTGAATTACTTGAACACCATCACCCAGCAGGAGCTTATCATATTGAGGAATTGTTTACCATCGAAACAATAAAGAAATTTTTTACGTTTTCTTCAATAATAGAAGAATTTTCTTAATTAAAAAATGCACGATGATTATTAGAAATTTATCTAACAATCACCGTGCTTTATGGCCTTATCCGCTTGGCATAGCTATTGGTTTTTTATGATGCAGTATTAACTATAGCACTTTCTCTAAAAAATCCTTTGCACGTTGAGTAGATGGCGCTGTAAAAAATTGTTCTGGTGGAGCATCCTCAATTAGCTTCCCGCCATCGAGGAATAGGATGCGATCTGCCACCTCACGAGCGAAGCCCATCTCATGTGTAACGATTAACATCGTCATCCCTGTATCTGCAAGATTTTTCATAACCGCCAAAACCTCTTTAACCATTTCTGGATCAAGTGCAGAGGTAGGCTCATCAAATAAAATTACCCTTGGATCCATTGCAAGGGCACGAGCAATGGCAACACGTTGCTTTTGCCCACCAGACAAACGGTTAGGATACTCATGGCGCTTCTCAAATAGCCCCACTTTTGTCAGTAAATCCTCTGCATTTTTTATAGCAGCCGACTTGTCCATTCCCTTCACATTAATGGGGGCATATGTTAAATTTTCTAGTACTGTTTTATGAGGAAAAAGATGAAAATGCTGAAAAACCATGCCGACTTCTTCACGTATTTTCATAATATTTGTCCCTTTATCTGTTAGAACATCACCAGCAATAGTAATTTTTCCACTCGTTGGCTCTTCTAATAGATTTAAGCAGCGAAGAAATGTTGATTTACCCGAGCCGGATGGACCAATAATGGCAATAACCTCTTTTTCTTTAATTTCAGTTGAGATTCCTTTAAGTACCTCATTTTGTCCATATGACTTATGAAGATCTTCTATTCTAATCACTTTTTCTCATTCCTTTCTCGATTCGTTTACCAAGGAACGTTAAAACAAGCGTCATGATGTAATAAATTACACCGGCGAAGAGTAATGGCTCAAGGTAGCGATATGTTGAACCCCCAACAATATAAGCACGACGCATAATATCTAAGGCACTAATAACTGTTACTACTGCTGTTTCTTTATTTAATGTAATAAATTCATTGACTAAAGATGGTAAAATATTTTTTACGGCTTGTGGGATAATAATATCCTTCATCATTTTTGTATAGGGAATTCCAAGTGCTTGTGCTGCTTCCATCTGGCCTTTATCAACTGCATTAATACCAGCACGAATTATTTCTGAAATATAAGCACCTGAGTTTAAGCCGAAAGCCATAATCGCTGTTGGAATTGGTTCGATTTGAATATCAAATAGCTGTGGTACTGCATAGTAAATAATTAATAATTGTAGGACAAGTGGTGTACCTCGGAAAATAGATGTATAAAAATCTGCAAACCAACGTAAAATACGCACTTTACCAATTTTACATAATGCGAGTAACACCCCTACGATAAAACCGATAATCGAGGCACCAATTGCAATTTGAAGTGTAACACCTATTCCTTTTAGTATATAAGGAATAGAGGGAACGATAGCTGAAAAATCTAAATTCACAGCATCTCCCTCCTTTCTTGATTTCTGTTAAGAATATGAAAAGCACAAGCGATAGCCCAAAATAGAGCTACCGCAGTGTCTAAGTATTTATTCAGCTTTTTCTAGCCATTTTTCTTCTAGCTCTTGAATTTTACCTTCATCAGCTAATTCTTTTAATGCTTTGTTAATTTTATCTTTTAGGTCGCTTCCTTTTGGAACAGCGATTGCTTTGAAATCTTCTGGTTGCTCTTCAACAGGGAAAGCAGCTAATTTATCATTAGTTTTGAGATAACCTTTGGCAACGCCGCCTTCTAAAACTCCGGCATCCAAACGTTTAGACATCATATCCTGGATGATTTCAGGAATTCGAGTACGTCCTTCAACAGTTGCATCTACTTTTTTTGCAATATTATTCCCTAAATTTTCTTGTATGGAAGCTGTTTGCACACCAATTTTCTTACCAGCTAAATCAGCCTCTTTTTTAATACCGCTTTCCTTTTTCACGATAATTACTTGTTCTGTCTCATTGTATTTATCCGTGAAATCAACGACTTGTTCACGTTCTGGATTTGGCGTCATACCTGAAATAACTACATCAATTTTACCTGCTTGTAATGCTGGTACTAGGCTGTTAAAATCCATATCCTGCACTTGCATGTCTACACCAATTTTTTCGCCAACTAATTTGATTAAATCTATATCAAACCCGATAATATCTTCACCTTTTGCAGCATCCACATACTCAAATGGTGCATAGTCAGCAGAAGTACCTACTTTTAATACTTGCTTTTGCTCTGTAGCCCCATCAGCATTTGAATTTGCACTATTGTCTTTATTTTCTTTTGCGCCACATGCAGCTAGTACACCAATTACTAGAACAAGCATAAGCAAGAAAAATTTATTCTTCATCATCCAAGATCTCCTTTTACGTATATTTTATTGTGTATGAGAAAGTATTTCTCGAAAATAGTCGAATGGATAATTATTCATTCAAAAGAATAAAAAATCTATCTGCTAATTAAGATATACTCTTTTGAAATAATAATCAAGCTAAAGTGAATAATTTTTAGCCAAATATTATAAACATAATTTTCTGATAAGTCAATTTATTTTTAGTGTTTATTCCAAGGTACCTTTACTATTTTCCGTTTCACCAGCTTTTATCCTACAATTGTTTAATTCCCATAAAATCTCATTCATAATTGTGAGAACACTATCCATTCATTTTGCGTTTCTATCCACCATTTCGGAAGTTTAATCCGCCAATTCAGTATGACTATCCAGCACTTTAAAACCTCTATCCACCAATACAAAAAAGACTGCTTGCTTTTGGCAAACAGTCTTCCCTCTATTTTTCTTCTGGAAATAGCTTAGGCTTCAGCTCATCCTCACCAGAGTCTTCTGCTAATGGAACCCGGGAGCGATAGGCAGCACGGCAGATTAAGTGCCCTGCTACAGGTGCGGTTACAAAGACGAAGAGGATACCTAATATTAGCCGTACACTTACAAAGCCATCATGCACCCAAAAATAAATGAATGCACCTAATAAACATGTTAATACCGATAACGTAGAACTTTTCGTTGCAGCATGGGAGCGTGTGTATACATCAGGTAAACGAATCATCCCATATGCGCTAATAACACTAACAATGGAGCCAATCAAAATGAGGATGACAGCCGCCCATTCAATCATTTGATTTACGTTCAACAATCACACCTCTTTCGATATATTTTGTAAAAGCGATTGTACCGATAAATGCTAAGATCCCTAATATCAAAATTGCTTCTAAATATGCCTTTGTCTTTAATACGATCGATACGATGGCGATTGCTGACAATAAATTTACACCAATAGTATCAAGAGCAATAGCACGGTCTGGCATAGACGGTCCCCGAATAACACGATACAGTGACAGCGCAATGGAAGCACTAAATAAAGCTAAGGCTAAGAGTAAAATATTTTCAATCATTAACGTGTCACCTCCATTATTGCTTGTTCGAATTTTCCTATAGAACGTATAACAGCATCCTTCGATTGCTCAATGTCCATTGCATGAATATAGAACACATCGCCCTCCTCAGAAACCTCCATCACTACTGATCCTGGAGTAAGTGTGAGCAGTAATGCAAGTGCTGTTACTTCCCAATCTCCCTTTAGTACTGTTTTATACGTAAATATGCCAGGAGTAATTTGAAGTCTTGGCGTAGTTATTTGTCTTAATACGCTGTAGCTCGATAATAGTAGCTCCCAATTGAAGAGCCATAGTAATTTAATAATGGAAAACACACGTCGCAAATAAAATTGTGTGCCATAAAAACGATGCAACGCATACAAAATCCCAATACCCACAATAAAGCCAATTAAGAATGTGGAAAATTGCGGAACCACCTCATCCTGTAACAGTAACCAAAGGGTTGCGATAAATAAATTTAGAATAAATTGCATTGCCATTATTTACTCACCTCACCCTGCCATACTTCTCCATCTAACACAGCATCAATATAAATCGATGGCGTATAAAGTGTTTCTGCTGCATCTGTTACAAATGGTGCCATCCACTCAGCGCCAACCCCTAAACCAATTGTGCAAACGGCCAATAATGCTAATGGCAAGACTATGCGTTTCGGTAATGGTTTCTCATCTTCTAGACTAATAATTGTTTCTCCAAAGAATGAGGAAAGAAAGATTCGTAGAAGGGAATACAAGACAATTAAACTTGATAAAAACCCTAGACCTAATAGGATAAAATTCCCACCTTCAATTGCACCTTGTCCAATTAACACCTTGCCTAAAAAACCACTTAAAGGAGGAATACCAGCAAGTGAACACATAACAATAAAGAATAACCAGCCGAAAAGTGGATAATTCCGAATTAGCCCACTCATATTATCAATCAACGTTTCACCCGTAACATAAATCATCATACCTACTGCCAAAAATAACATAGCTTTCGCTACCATATCATGCATTAAATAATAAGTTACTCCCTGTAGTGCTGACTCTGTACCAATCGCAAGACCAGCAACTATAAATCCAACACCAATAAGGACATTATAAGAGGCAATAGTTCGTACATCTCGCCCTGCCAATGCACCCATACAACCAGCAATTATCGTAAGCCCTGCCATAATCCCGAGTGCAACATGTGTAACCTCTGGGTTGTTTGGAAATAGCAAGGTAAAGGTACGAACAAGCGCATAAATGCCAACTTTTGTTAGTAATGCAGCAAAAAGTGCGGCAATCGCTGTAGGTGGAACACTATATGAGCCTGGTAACCAGAAGAACAATAATAAACCAGCCTTCAAACTAAAGACTATTAAAAAAATAAGAGCAACCGTTGTAATAACTGGATCTGCCCCAGCCTCCATTACACGGACAGAAATATGTGCCATATTTAATGTTCCAACAGTTCCATATAAAAAGGCTAATGCTACTAAGAAAATCCAAGAGGCAACAATATTGATAAGGACATATTTTAATGCCTCCCGAAGCTGAATCTTATTGCCACCTAAACTTATGAGCGCATAGGAGGCCAGTAACATTACCTCAAAGCACACAAACAGATTAAATATATCCCCTGTTAAGAATGAACCATTGACTCCTGCTACCATGAGTAATACGAATGGATAGAAATACATTTTTTCATAGCTACTGCCAATCGTAAACAAGGCATATAGGACACATATTACAGCGACAATATTCGCTATTAAAACAAGTAAAACGGAAAATGAATCCGCAACAAATAGAATACCAAAGGGTGGTCCCCAGCCACTAAAATCGATTCGCAACACACCCTGCTCCTGAATGGCTAATAATAATACGATACTAATTAAAACCACAAAGCTTAATGTTAATACACTAATAATGCGCTGCAGGGTAACATGTTCACGTAAAAAAACTAGTAAAATTGCCGTAATAACAGGTACGATTAATGGTAAAACAATCATATTACTCATCTGGCGTACCTCTCAATTCGTCAAAATTCCCTGAACCATTTGTTTTATAGGCACGATAGCCAAGAACAAGCACAAATGCTGTCACTGCGAAGCTAATAACAATTGCAGTTAAAATTAATGCTTGAGGCAATGCATCGGTATAGGGACCTTCTGATTCTCCTAAAAGTGGGACATCCCCTTTTTTCAGCCCGCCCATTGTTAAAATTAGGAGATGGGCTGCATGTGATAAAACCGCAGTTCCTAAAATTACGCGTAATAACTGTTTCGAGAGGATTAAGTACGTCGCAACAGCTACTAATACACCAACTAATACAAGTATTAAAGATTCCATTGGCTACTCATCCTCACTTATACTTAAAATAATTGTCACTACAACACCTACGACGGTTAACGCTACACCAGCCTCAAAAACGGTGACAGTCGAAAAGCCCATTTTCCCAAATATCGGAACATCAATATAGGTATGTGCCTGTGTTAAAAATGGGACATCAAAAAATAGTGATCCGATAGCTGTTCCCGTAGCAAGCAATACTCCTAACGCTGCCATTTTTTTAAAATCAAATGGCATTCCTTTATGCACGGTTTCTATATCATAGGCTAAATACAACAGAACAATACCCGAGGCAAGTACAAGACCACCTATAAAGCCTCCACCTGGAGCGTGATGCCCTGCAAAGAATAAATAAACGCCTAAGGTTAAAATAATGAATACGACTGCTTTCGTTACAGTACGTAAAATTACGTCATTAATTTTCATGGTCAGTCTTCTCCTTTCGTGGCTTGAGCTTCGTAAGTGTATACACGCCTAAGCCAGCAATTAGAAGAACGACAACCTCTAGCATCGTATCAAATGCACGGAAATCACCCAGTATCGTATTTACAATATTAGAGCCTCCTGCAAGCTCATAGGCATCATTGAAGTAAGTAGAAACAGGCTCAAAGCGATCAAAATGAACTACAGCTAAGCCTATCAATGTAACGGTAGCACCAACTAAAAGAGATATAGTGGCATTTGACCATTGGATCTTTTTATGGGCTGATTCTGGCATTAAATCAGGTAAATATTTAAAACATAGAAGAAATAAAGCAGTCGTTACAGATTCAACAACTAATTGCGTCAAGGCTAAATCAGGAGCACGGAAAATAACAAAGAAAAAGGCAATTGAATAACCAAGTACACCATTTAACAACATGGCTGTGACACGACCCTTTGCAAAAATCATCCATATTGCTGCGAACACCATTACAAACACTAGAATTAGCTCATAGGACTCAAAAGTGGAATCCTTAGCAAAATCAAATACAATAGCATCTGACCAAATAAAGTAGCCAGCAATAAGCGCAACAAAAAATACATATATATAGATAAAATAATGAGTTAAATTACCTGTCATATAGCGATTAGTTAGCTTTGCTGAACCATTTTCACTCATTTCAATAAGACGATTGTAATACGTATTAAACGTATACTTTTGCGAGAATATTCGATATATAGGCTTCCAGCTTTTTAACGTTTTAAATAAAATAACACCAATAATGATAACTCCTAGTGTCATTAACAACTCTGCATTTATGCCATGCCATGCATGAATATGCGGTGTAAGCTCACTTGTCGATGGGAAAGTTGGATATATACTTGCCATTGCAGGTTCTAAAATATAATGTCCTAGCGCATTCGGAAAGAAAAAGATTCCCACTACAAGGATGCTTAGGATAATTGGCGAAATTAGCATACCAATTGGCGCTTCATGTGGTTTTTTATCTATTTTATCCGGCTGTAATTTTCCAAAGAATGTACGGCTTATTAAAATAAAGCTGTAGACAAATGTAAATATGCTCGCCACCCATGCGATAATCGGAAATAATAGCCCTACATCAGTGATTGAAAAGGCTTCTACATTACGAATAGCTAGCATTGCAGCAAAAAACATTTCTTTACTTAAAAAACCATTAAACGGTGGTAATCCAGCCATCGAAAAACCACCAATTACGGCAATTGTAAACGTTACAGGCATCAATGCCATTAAGCCACCTAGACGGCGTATATCACGTGTACCTACTTCATGATCGACAATGCCGACCATCATAAATAACGCGCCTTTAAAAGTGGAGTGATTCACAAGATGAAATAATGCCGCAAAACTTGCCTGCGTATAAAGAATAGTATTTTCAGCATAGCCGTAATAATGACCAACCGATCCTAGTCCAAATAAACTCATAATCAAGCCAAGCTGACTTATTGTTGAAAATGCTAATAATGCTTTTAAATCTGTTTGGCGTACCGCATTAAATGAACCCCAGAATAAAGTTGCAAGACCAATCACACTAACAAGCCAGAACCAAATGGCCTCGCCGCCAAAAACAGGGGAAAAACGTGCAACTAAATAGATTCCAGCCTTTACCATAGTCGCGGAGTGTAAGTAAGCACTGACTGGAGTGGGTGCCTCCATTGCATCAGGTAGCCAAATATGGAATGGGAATTGTGCTGACTTTGTAAAAGCACCAATTAATATAAGGATTAATGCCGGCGTAAATAGTGTATGATCACGTATTACTTCTACATTAGCTATAATTTCACGAATACTAAATGATTCTGATGCCACAAAAAGCATTAAAAAACCAGCAAGCATAGATAGTCCACCAAAAACTGTAATCGTCATGGCTTTTCTCGCACCAGCTCGAGATGCCTTTCGATGATGCCAAAATGCTATTAATAAAAATGAGGACACGCTCGTTAATTCCCAAAACGTGTATAATACCATTAAATTATCTGAAAAAACGACGCCAAGCATAGCGCCCATGAATAGTAAAAGATAGCAGTAAAAATGATGAAGAGATTCTTTCGTTGATAAATAAAAAATAGAATATAAAATAACCAAACTACCTACACCAGTAATCAGTAAGCCAAATATCATACTGAGACCATCTAGGTATGTTGTGAAATTTATATTAAAAGAGGGAATCCACTCATATGTATGAATAAACGTTTTACCCTCGGCAATTTGAGGAATATAGCGAGCGAGTAAAAGAAACAAGATGAATGGAACGGCTAACACAAACCAGCCAAGATGTGTAACACGCCTTAGTCGCCTATAAAGAAGTGGAATAAGCGCAGCGCAGACAAATGGAAAAAGTATCGCAATAAGAACTGTAACCAAATGAAAACCTCCTACTTTCGATTTCGCCCTACAGACAGTTGATTGATTTTAATGATCCCAATAAAGTATTCCCAAATCTAATGAAGATAGTATGCTTTATTTCATAGCAATCAAAATTAACTACGTTGTTGAGGACACTTTATTTATTTCAGCTAGTACTCATTACCTACCGAAAAAAACCAATATGAATATAGTAAAGCTAAACAAATATATCAGAAATTCCTTCGAATAATCCTTAAGGGGTTTTAGAAGATATCATGTATGATGAATTAAAAGTGAGATAAATTGCAACTTAATTTATGAGTCAGTAAGCTTTTTATGATAGTGCTGTAAGAAAAAATAGAGGGACTTAGAATTGGTAACTAAAGTACTTTTAAAATTGAAAGCTTATTAAAATTAAACGCAATCTTACTAAGGAATGCCAAGAGACTTGACTATCTATTTAACTCACTGCATAATAGTGTGGCATATAGAGACAATTCGTTTAAATGCGCAAAATGCATAAATAAAATATGTGTGAGTTATAGAAATAAACCTAATTTCTCAAGGATTTCTCGATATATTGTCATTAACTTTTATACATTTTTAAGTATACAATATAAATGAGCATAATGCACTGTAACAGCATCAATTTTAGCTGTTTTAGGATAATTTTTTCGAAATAGACAGTGGAAATAACAAAATAACAACAAGATAAGAGGTGTCATTTTTTATGAAGCATGTGAAAGGGCGTTTAGACGAAAGTATTTTAGTTTGTGTTTATTACGGTCTTAATGGGGAACGCTTAATACGCCGTGGACATAAAATGGCTACAATGTTAGATTGCCCGCTCTATATTCTTTCGGTAGACTCACAGCCCCTTGATGCATTTGATGCAGAAAAATCTAGCTACATAGAGCAATGGAAAAAGCTATCGGATGAGCTAGATGTTGAAAAATTCATTTTATTAGATGATGAAAAACGCCCTATACAAAAAGTTATCGCAGAGGTAGCAAAGAATTTTGGAATATCACAAATAATTGTAGGTCAAAGTGCGCAAAGTCGTTGGGAAGAGATTACAAAAGGCTCATTCTTAAACGTATTGTTAAAAGAGGTTCCCTTTGTCGATTTCCATATTGTTGCTGTTCAGCGTCCAACAGATGATGATGCAAATGACATATATGAGAAAGGTGTACGCGCTTATTTGATTAAAGAGCATGAAAGCTTTAAAGTAGGGTTTACATGTCCGAAATATGTATCGATTGAGGGCATTTTCTTTAAAGAAATTGGCACCGACTTTGACAATGGCATTTTTAAATTTACCTATAACGATAAAATGCATGAAGTTCATATATCAGAGGGCTACGTTATAGATAAAGAAAATCTACCAGCAGAGTTTTTATCACCATTACGTCAATAAAAAACGCGTTCTCAAATTTTAAATGTCCTTCGCAGGTTCTTTTAAAATTTTGAGACGCGTTTAATTTTTTATACTGCTGATGAAGGTTTATCCTTTGGTAAGAAAAAGGCTACTAATAACAATAATGGTAAAAGGGAAACGACCGTCATCGTAAAATCTATTCCCTTATGATCCATTAAAACACCAATGACCATCGCTCCGATTGCTCCCATACCGAAAGCAAAGCCCGTTGTTAAGCCAGCCATTGTACCAATTTTTGATGGGACTAGCTCTTGTGCGTATACAACTGTCACCGAAAAGCTAATCATAATGAGTGTACCAATAATCACTAGGAATATCATAGCTGCCCATAATGGAACATATGGAAGTGCCAGACAAAACGGCATCGGTACAACAACAGATAACAGTATCACATTCTTTCTACCAATTCGATCGGATAATGAACCACCGAAAAATGTTCCTACAACACCAAATGCCATAAAGCTGAAAATAAGAATTTGCCCGAGTCGAAGGCTAACATCATAATGATCCATCAAATAAAATACATAAAAACTTGTAATATTGGTTGTATAAAATGATCGTGCAAAAATAATAGTAAATAATAAAGTCAGTGCAATAACTACTTGATTTTTTGTTAATGGTGGTAAGGAGGATACTAATACACGCTTTTTCTTTGCTAAACGTTCCTGCTCTAACCTCTTTTTATACCATGTAGCAATTTTACTTAATACAACGATACCAATAGCTGCTACAACTAATACCATTGCGGCACCACGTTGACCAAAAACACTAAAAATATAGGCACTAATTAATGGTGCCAGCGCTTGACCTGAGTTCCCACCCACTTGATAAATCGATTGTGCTAGCCCTCTTTTAGAGCCTGCTGCCATAAATGAAACACGAGAGCCTTCTGGGTGAAATATAGCAGAGCCGAAGCCTAAAAATAATACAGCTATAAGAATTACCCAATATTGGGTTGTAAACGCAATGATAGCAATACCTATGAATGAACTTATCATACCAATTGGCAAAGCATAGGGCATTGGCTTTTTATCACTAACAAAACCTACCACGGGCTGTAAGGCGGAGGCAAATATATTTAAAACAAATGAAATAAGTCCAATTTGTGTAAAGGTTAAACCTAAATCACTCTTGAATATTGGGAACATTGCTGGTATAACCGCCTGCATCGTGTCATTAATAAGATGGGCAACAGCTATTGCAATCATAATTGGATAGATTGGATTATTTATTTTTTCTACTGAATTGTTCATGCTGCACACCCACTTTCTAAATTTTCTCAAATTACGATAATAAATGATTATCGCATACTCTTGGCCTTTTTGCACAAGCTAATTACCGATAGCAGTGTAAGGAGTTGATGAATATGGACGATTTTTTTGAAGTTAATTTTTGGGAAATGATTCTAAGAGCTACACTTTCCTTTTTTGCATTACTCATTTTAGCTCGTATTCTTGGGAAGAAGCAGCTTGGACAGCTCACATTCTTCCATTATACAACAGGTATTACATTTGGTTCGATTGCCTCTGAAATAGCAGCACAGGCAGAGACGCCCTTTACAGATGGTCTTATCGCATTAATTTGGTGGAGTGTGTTAACCTATTTAATGACGATTATTACTATTAAATCTAAAAAGGCTCGAGTATTGATAGATGACAAACCAACCATTATTATTCAAAACGGTCTTATTTTAGAATCTGCCTTAAAGAAAAATCGATTGCATATGGATGAGCTAACAATGATGCTTCGAGAACAGGCTGTTTTCTCCGTTCAAGATGTTCAATATGCGTTGCTTGAAACTACTGGTAAATTGAGTGTGCTTCCAAAGCCAGCCGAACAACCAGCAACTAAGCAGGATGTGAAGGCCGATGTTACCCCGCCAAGTTATATTCCAACAGAAGTGGTTTCAGATGGACAGCTTATTTATGAAAACCTAGTTGAACTTGAATTAACAGAGGATTGGCTAATGAAAAAGCTGAAAAAGCAGAATGTCCAATCCGTTGAAGATGTCTATTTTGCTCAAGTTCAAGCAAATGGTTCGTTATATATCAGTCTGAAGGATAAAGCAAGACGATCAAGCCCTTAACAGCTTGAATCGTCTTGCTTAATCAATTTTTACAATATCTAAAGGTGTAATAATGCCAATTAGCTTTTGCTGCGGCTTCCCATGCTCAGTTATTAACAATGCCTCAAATCGTCGACCACGTTCCACACCTTGCTTAAAAATATCTTCAGCCTCATAAATCGTTATGTATCTACTCACAAATTTGTAATTCACTCGGTTTTTTTCATGCATTAAAATATCATGTAGGGTTGGAATCTGCTTTGGAATTTGATTGCCTCCCATCATCGTAGCTAGCCAATTAGTAATGCCAACTGTCGTCACTAATCCTTTAAATTGATCTTTATGGTATACAGGAAACTGTGTGAATTTACGTTGACGAATAACCTTCAACACATGCCTTAAGGAATCTCTTTCCTGAAAAGCGAGCACTTTTTTTCGAAACATTTGTCCGACCAATGTAGGCTTGGCGATGGTTGAATCAATATGCTCAATTCTTTCAACTACATCAAGATGAGGCTCAGCTATTACAAATTCCATCGACGTTCGATGATGTACAATGGCATTTCTCAGGTCTGCATAGGACCTCAAATCATCTTCGTATTTCCGCACTAGTACATCCTTCTTCTTTGCCTGATCAATCAATCGGTAAAAGGGCATGAAATCTTTGGCACCTACAATATCTCTTAACCTATGATCTATTCGATTAAATGCTGTAAGAAAACGATCGGAATTTTGTATTGTCAATTTACTAACCTTCTTTCACATGTTAGTTTTCATATTTTCCGAGTTATTTGACAAATTTCGAGTTATAGCTACATTATATGCCTAAATGACTAAGATTCCAAGAAAAGGTACAGGTGAAGTGATGAAAGAAGATAGAAATGAATAGTTCCTGTTGTTGTTTGTATAAAAGAACAAAACCCTTAGCTACGTTTTGAGATAGCTAAGGGTTAAGATTATTTTGTATAAGACAATACTGCGTTTTTCTTAAAATGCTGAAGTGCTTGTGTAGCTTCCTTCTTGTTTGTATATTCAAAAATACGAACATCTTTTTGCTCAAATACTGTAATAACCCACATAGTAAAATCCCCCATCAATTTGTTTTTGTATTATAACAATTAAGCTATTGGTAATATTTTTATCTAACTGTTTTATAACAACTTCTAACTTGATTCCTATTCTACTCCGATTTTTTTAAAAGAAAAGTGTTATGTGAGGGGTTTCACAAACTGTTCACATTCAAAACGCTTTCATTGAACAGTTTGTGAATTTACTTTATTTGAAGGGATAAAATAAGCTGGATTCTTTGAGATTTATTCATCTATGCCTAGCTGAAGGTTGCTGCAAAAGGATTCAATGATGTCTCGTTCATCTTTTGGCAGTGCATCATATTCTGTCCAATGATCTGCTGAGAGTTCCTCTAGTTCTTCATAACTGACTTCTCTTGTCAGAACAGTTCCATTAACCTTGGTGGCAAATTGCTCCGCGGCCTCACTATACGTAAAAGCAAATGCCTGCTCTTCATCTGTAGTAAGCATAGAATCTTCATCTGACCCGTGATAATAGCTGTTCCCCAGCTGTACTATATAATAGATAATGGATGCCATCTCACACCTCCCTTTCATTCAAGCTGTGCATCAATATGTATTTTTAAATCCATTAAAAAACTATATACTATACAACAAAAAAGGACTAGCACTTTATTTTGCTAGCCATGTCACCCTTTTTTAAATTGCTCTAAATCTTTGTCATTGCAGCATTTTTCTTCATGGTCCATATTCCTAAAACGATACAAGCTATAAGTAGTATAACCGTAATTAATATACTCCACCAATAATCCGACATTTCCATCGTACCACGGATAAGCTGTACACCATATCCCGGAATTTTCCACGGTGATATGGTCCAAAATGAGCCCACCAATGCATCTATAATCTGTCCAACAAAAATCACAATGAACGTAAATGCTGTGGCAATAGTTGTTTTAAAGGCTGCACTCATTAGAAGTGTGACCGCTAGTACAAATACCAGCCAAACATAATAAGTACAAAAGCTTGCTAGAAGTGTTGCTATATCAAATGATCCATATAAAATTACTGTGTAATAAACACTACCTGTAAAGCCTGCTATAATACTAACCAAACCTATAACACTTAAAACCGTAAGCTTGCTTAGAAAATATGCAGCAAATGAAATTGGACGTACATATAAGAGCGTCGCCATTCCATTTGCGCGCTCCTTACTAATTGCTCCAACAAAAGTAGCCATTATCACTAGTAACCCTATTGTTTGAAACTGTCCAATAGAAGCTTGTAGTAAATCGGCAGGCATTAACTCTGGCAGTAACATTTCAAATCCTTCTGGTACATTTCCAACAGCATTTAAAATATCCATCATATAATAGTTTGTCAGTGGATCACTCATACCTAGTAATGCGAATACAAGGGGTATCCATAAAAACTTCCTGCTTCGCCAGGCTTCTCTAAATTCCTTTTGCAGAAGTACGTTAAATCCTCTCATATTCTTTTCGCCACCTTCATAAAAATTTCTTCAAGTGATGCCGTTTGTCTTTCCACTTTTCTGATTTTATAAGGGGCATTACTTAAATATTGCAGTAACTGTTGCATACTTGGCTTCTCATCAATAATTTCTATATATACAAAACATCCCTTGATTTCGCCTTTCAGCTCATATTGCTCAGTAAAATGTTTTGCCTCTTCTTCGGAGCTAAATTCTATGACATAATGGAGCTCATCAAAGCGCTGGCGTACCTCTCGCAATGTTCCTTGCTCTACTAATTTGCCATCACGTAAAAATAATAGCTGATCTGTCATTTCCTCTGCATCATTTAAAATATGTGTGGAATATAAAATAGTCGTTTCTTGCTGTAAGCCCTTTAATAAATCAAGAACTTCCCTTCGTCCTACTGGATCTAAAGCAGAAACAGGCTCATCTAATAACAGTAATTTAGGCTTATGCACAATTGCCTGAGAAATGCCAAGACGTTGCTTCATACCACCTGAAAATGTAGCAATTTTCTTATTTAAGTCATTACCCAACCCTACAAATTCAAGCGTTTTTTGTGCATCTTTTTTAGCGCTTTTAGCGGGGACTCCATTTAATTTTGCAGCCATTTCTGTAAACTCTATCGCACTTAGCCAAGGATGAAATTGTGGATATTGTGGTAAAAAACCAATGTTGTCTCTTACCTCACCATCCTGCAACTTTACACTTCCAAAAGTTGGCTTTAATAGGCCGGTTAACATTGATAAAGTTGTTGTTTTCCCTGCACCATTCGGTCCAATCAAAGCTGTTGATGTATTTTCTTCTAGTGTGAAATCAATATCATCCACTACAACTTTTTCTGCAAATTGCTTAGTCAGACCTGTTACTTTAAGCAATATTGTCATGTTTGTTTTCTCCCAACAATAAAGTATGCAATGGGTCCAAGTAGATTAACAAAAACAATTATAAAAACCCATAAAATCTTAGGACCATTCGTTGCGTGAATTTTTCGTAAGTCAAATAGAGCTACAATCATTAAAATTAATTGTACGATGATTAGTGGTGCTATGATTGCCCATGGAATATTCCCTAACTGCTCTATCATACTGATCACCTCAATTTGTTGTTATACCACTACTATAACAAATTTTGTTCTAATATGTATAGAACAAAATTAAGGAAACACCATTATAAGAAAATGCAAATCTATTTAGTTATGTTTTTGCTAAAAAGGACCGTTTTATAGAAATAAAAAAGAAGTACCAAAATACTTTATGGTACTCCCCTGATCATTATTTATATAGTTTCTGCAAAGCATCCGCCATTTTTGGACGGATTGTTACTTGTGGACGTGCTTCCTTTACAGCCGCTTCAGCCTCCTCTAGAGAGCTTGCAAATCCAAGCTCCATCAATACCGCTGTGGCTGCAACACCTGCTCGTCCACCGCCACTTCCACAATGAAAGTATACCTTCTGTCCACTCTCAAAGGCAGAAATGATTTCATTGGCTGCTTTTTTTATAGATGGTGCTACCTCTAAATCTTCATCAGCTATCGGTAAATGCTTGTACAGATAAGAAGACTCCTTCTGTTCTTCTGCGGTAATACCATTTACTCGAACATCTATGACGACATCAACGGACTCATGCTCAAAAGCCGCTTCAGCATCCTTTGCCCCACCGAAAAATAATCGATCCTTCACTAATACATCATAGTTCTTCTCCATTTTTACACGCTCCACATGATTATTTAAGCAAATGCTTAATATCATCATAATAAGGAAGAGCTGTTAAAGCCCCCGCTTTTGTTGCCGCTAAAGCACCTAGCTTATTGCCAAAGCTTACACAACGAATAAGCTCCTCTTCTGTTGTAGGTAACCCATTGTAATGAACATCACGTAATACACCAGCCATAAAAGCATCCCCGGCACCTGTAGTATCCACCGGCACTACCTTCTCTGTTGGTACATGAATCGTCTCACCGTTTAATACGGCATATGTGCCGTTTTCACCAACAGTAACTAAAATAATTGGCACTAGATAGCTGTTTAAATGCTCAATTCCCTCTGCCAAATTTGTTGTCTCTGTAAGGAAGAAAAGTTCATCATCTGTGACCTTTAAAATATCTACCTGTTCAAAAAAAGATGTGACTGTTTCACGGCAGATTTCCTCACTGCTCCAGCGTAGAGGTCTTAAATTCGCATCCATCGCAATAATGGCCCCTTTTTCCTTAGCCATTTCTACTGCAGCACGTGTTGTTTCAAGTGCTGTAGGATGGAACATTGTACCTGAACAAACAGTTAACGCAGAGGCATGTTTAAAAGCTTCTTCATTCAATTGGGACGCTTCTACTTGTAGATCTGGCGTTTCATCGACATAATCTTTAAAAATTCGCTCACATGCTTCAGTTAAATGCACATAGACACCGCTAACACGTTTTGCAGGGTTAAAAACTGCATAATCCAGAGTCACCCCTTCTTGTGCAAGTCCATCTCTCACAAATTGTGAGCCCTCGTCATTCCCAGTAATGGTAATTAATGCAGATGGCGCACCAATACGGCTAATACCCGCTGCCACATTTACAGTCGCCCCACCCATATATTTAGTAAAAGATGTATTTGTTACATCATCAGCAATATAGTCAATAAAAGCATCTCCATAGACTAATATAAAATCCTTCTCATCCTTTGTCATTGTTGTCCTCCCAAAAGTCTATTCATTATAGATTAACATGAAAATAGTTGTCGCATAAAGTGAAACTTCATGAGGATGCCTTTCTTTAATCCTCCATAGTGATGGGCTTATGTATCAATTATGCCTCGACATAACGCTGAAGGAAGTTAAAGTTTTCTGAAAAATAGGAATGCGAGCATCCTTGACTTAAAACTTGAGTCATCTTCTATCTTTGTTATACTTGCCTATAGAAAGGTAGGGATTTTGACAATGAGTATAACAATTCGACAAGCGCAACCACAGGATGCCCATGCCGTTGTTCCATTAATAATGGATGCTATTGGTGATATTGCCAATCGTTTAACTGGTGAACAGACAGAGGAAGCTGTTAAACGAGAATTAACAAACCTTTTCAAGCGTGAAGATAATCGACATTCTTATTTAAATACTTATGTAGCCATTGAGGATGAACACGTATTAGGAATTCTTGTTTATTACAATGGTGAGCAGGCTATTGAGATGGATGCTAACCTTGTAAAATGGCTGAAAGCTAAAAATGCGCCTTCTATTATCATTGATCAAGAGGCTCACGAGGACGAGTACTATATTGATACAGTATGTGTTACATCTGAGGCTCGTGGTAAAGGAATTGGTACATTGCTGCTTCAATATGCAGAGGAACTAACAAAGCAGCGAGGCTTTAAAAAACTATCGTTAAATGTTGAAACTCAAAAAGAAAATGCACGTCGTTTGTATGAACGTTTAGGCTTCGTCATTACAGAACCATGGTCAATTATTGATGAACCTTTTCATCATATGGTGAAGCAAATTTAGGAAGTGAATCGCAAAAATATGAAAACTAATTTACTATATCCTCTACTGATTGTTATTGCCTCTAGTAGCTATGGAGTACTGTCGACAATTGTCAAAGTAGCGATGCAACATGGCTTTACATCAGCGGAGGCTGTATCAAGTCAATATATTATTGGCTTCATACTGGTCCTCACTATTTTTTTAATAACACAAAGACAATTACCCAAGCCATCGAAAAGCGGGCTAGCTATTTTGGTTTGTGCAGGACTGCTTACTGGAACAACAGGTATTGTTTATGGGGAATCATTAAGATATCTACCTGCTTCTTTAGCAGTTGTGATGCTCTTTCAATTTACCTGGATAGGTCTACTGTTGGATTGTGCATTACATAAACGGTTACCAAGTCGTCCAGAAGTGATTTCTCTTATTATTTTATTTGCAGGAACCATTTTAGCCGCTGGTGTGTTAAATGTGGATCTAAGTGGCATCCCAATAAAAGGATGGCTGTTTGGCTTTGCTGCTGCATTTAGCTTTGCTTGTTTTATTCAATTTAACTCACGACCTGTGGAAGGTATTACAACTACTGCCCGTGTGTTAATTGTATCCTTCGTTGCACTTATTTTAATTAGTATCGTCCTGAACCCTGAAATTATATGGAATGGAAAATTATTTGTTCAAGGCTTATGGAAGTATGGATTAGCTTTAGGGCTTTTGGGCATTATTTTGCCAATTTACTTATTTTCAATAGCCATTCCGAAAATTGGTGGTGCCCTTGCCTCCATATTAAGTGCCATTGAACTTCCTGTAGCAGTTACAGTTTCCGTTATTGTTCTACATGAACCATTAACTACTATACAAATAATCGGTATAATTCTTGTCATTGTCGGGATGATGCTTCCTACAATTCTTACCCAACGTCGACAAAAAGACACTTTTTTAGAACCAATTAACAATAAAAACGCATAATTTAAATGAATCTCCTTAAAAATGGTTAGCCCTTTTTAAGGAGTTTTTTCGAATTTTGTAATGATGGCGTTGATAACCAATATTTACTTAGTTTATGATGAGGGCAATTAGAATTTTTTAATAATTCTAACATTATTGTGTTACCTCCGTATTATACTGCTATATGCAAGTTACTCAATTGGAGAAAGGAGAAGATGATGAAAAAATCGCGTATTTTCGGTTTTTTCCTTGTGCTAATGCTCATTGTCTTAGCTGCATGTAGTAGTGATAACAACAAGAATTCTACAAATGATGACAAAACGCCAAATCCTGAAAAGACTGATGTTGAAACATCACCATCAGGCAAGTTAGTTATTTATACTGGCCGCGATGAGGAGATGGTACAGAAGGTAATAGATCAATTTAATGAAAAGTATCCAGACATTGAGGTAGAGTTTTTGACAATGGGGGCTCAGCAAATTTTAGAGCGTCTACGTGGTGAGAAGGCAAACCCACAGGCTGATTTCTGGTGGGGTGGTACACAATCAGCGCTTATTGTTGGGGCCAATGAGGATTTACTTCATGCATGGCAGCCAAGTTTTATCGATTCCATCAATACTGCGCATAAAGATGCAGAAGGACGTTGGTTTGGTGAAATGCTTCTACCCGAAGTAATTATGATTAACAATGATGTATTAACGAAAGAATCTGGTCCACAGGATTGGGATGACTTATTAGATCCTAAATGGAAGGATAAAATTTTAATTCGTGGTGTTTTAGCATCTGGGACTATGCGGACTATTTATTCCTCGATGATTGTACGTCAAGGTGATAAATCCCCTGAAAAGGGCTATGATTGGCTATTACAATTAGATGCCAATACAAAAGAATATACACAAGATCCAAATGCACTTTATTTAAAGCTTACTCGTCAGGAGGGCAGTGTTTCGTTATGGAATCTGCAAGATATTTTATTAAAAAAATATACGACAGATTATCCTTTTGACTACATTTATCCAAAAAGCGGTGCACCAATTTTAGTAGATGGTGTAGCTGTTGTCAACAATGCGAAAAACTTAGAAAATGCAAAGCTGTTCGTTGAATTCCTATTTGAAAAGGGTATGGTCACGCAACTAGCTAATGATTATTATCAGATTCCTACACGTTCTGATATCGATAAAGCAACAATGCCTGAATGGTTCCAAGAGCTAGATTTAAAAACTTTTGATATTGATTGGCAGCTTATGTCGGAAAAAGAAGCCGAGTGGATGGAATACTGGGATAATAATATTAAAGGACGTGGTAAATAACATTTCTCATTAATGATAGAAAATAGCTTACTAGTGTTATCACTAGTCATGTTGTTGAAATACTATTATGTCAATGAAATCAAGGTGACAAATTAAAAAATATGCCCTTTTTCAAAACGATGGGTTGATCTCCGTTCCGACTGAGTGATTTGTAGCTGTCGCTTTGCTTTCGCTACAGAAAACATTTGCTGCTGACGCTTCGCTTTCGCGCAGAGCAGAG
>NZ_DKJS01000083.1:0-173 GCF_002455205.1 Lysinibacillus sp. UBA6686
CAATTCTATAGCTGTCAACCTACATGTCGTACTGCTTTCGGATAGAAAAATGTTATCAGCTTCATTTTTTACGAAAAATAGTGATGGTTAAGATTTAAATTTATCACTATACATTTTTGTGAAATGCCAACGAAAATACTATGAGCAGTGGTTGATTGGAGTGTAGACTGAGT